>JAGHBR010000381.1 GCA_021160885.1 Caldisericaceae bacterium | reverse complement strand
CATATGACAACTTTAAAATTGAACCGCGCACTCTGGAAGACATTAAAATCGTCACCACCGCACCTGTCATTACGCTGATGGGCGCCAATCCCCGCGTTCCTGAGGCTAATCAGGATTTTGTTGACTCCGTTAAAGTGACCGATAATGGAACGGTCACCGCCGTTGAGCTTCGCTACAAGGTCAATAATGGAGAAATGAAATCCGTAAATATGACCAGCGTAGTGGGCGACTCCATTTTTGTAGGCACCATTCCGGCTGCCGATTACAATGATGGCGACAAAGTGGAATATTGGGTTTACGCCAAAGACAATGACAATCAAGAAAGCACCAGTGACATTCGCGGCTTTTTTGCCGGCACTACGCCTATTACGGTTCTTAAACAAATCAATGATCAGGGCGAGCTTTTAGTTGACGGTTATTACGCCCGCACCAGCGGCGTGGCCACAGTAGCCAGCGGCGTTTTTGACACAAGCAACCTCTCCGTTTTCCTTCAGGACGAAAATTTCAGCGGCATCAATATTTTTAAATACGGCGCTGTAGATGTAACCATTACACCGGGCCACAATTACACGGTTGTTGGAAAGCTGACACAATATCGTGGGTTGACTGAAATTGTTCCGGACGACGCTCAGGCCGACATTACCGACAATGGCGAAGCCACCATGCCAGAACCATTAACCGTTACGCTAAGCGCCTTACTGAGCTCTCCTGAAACCTTCGAAGGCTTGCTGATTAAGGTTGAAAATGCCGACACCGTAGCGGGAGGCGGTCAATGGCCGGAACCAGGCAACAACGCCAACCTGACCATCACCGATGATAACGGCGTAAGCCAGCTGACCCTGCGCATCGACAAAGACACCGACATTGACGAAGCGACTCAGCCCACCTGGCCGCAAACTATTACCGGCATCTTTTCTCAGTATGACACGGACCTACCGCTTTTGGATGGCTATCAAATAATACCTCGCTCTGCTAACGACTTAAGCGGCCTGACCGGTATTGAAGAGGGAAGCAGCGCTCTGATTCCGCAATCCATTAATTTAAAACCGGCTTTCCCCAATCCCTTTAACCCGTCAACCACATTGATTGTAGAAATTCCCAGCCAGGCAGCCAACAAACAGGCTGTTCACCTGGAAATTTACAACCTATTAGGGCAAAAGATTGCCACCTTGATTGATGGGCAAAAGTTAAATGCCGGCAGCCATAAAATCACCTGGCAGGTTGGCAACACCTTACCGACTGGACTGTACTTTGCTGTTTTAAAGGTGCAAAATAAAATTTGGACTCAAAAATTAATATTATTAAAATAACGGCCTTAAACACTATGGCAAAAAAGGTTGGGTCAAATTTTGGCCCAGCCTTTAATTATCTTAAGGAGTAAGATGAACATGCGTCGCTTGTTTTTTGTACTTTTGTTCCCTATTTTTTTACTGGCACAGGAACATCTGTTGATTACCGAAGTGTACATTCCACCATCAAACGAAAGCCAGAAAACATTTATTGAAATCACCAATCCCGCCGACCAGGCTCAGACTTTCAGCAATCTTTTTCTGGCCAATTACAACACATATTACGAACTTGTTTCTGATCAATTTCCTGCAACCAGCCAGTTTTTCAACGTTAAATTTCCGGAAATAAACCTCGAGGCCGGACAGGTAATCGTCATTGCTCTTGATGGCGCCGGTTACCTTGCCGCTTATGGCAAACGCGCGGACTTCGAAATCAAAGGCACTGATGACCAGACGCCCGACCTGGAAATCGTTCGCGCTGGCAGCAGCCCGATTCTGGAACTGGCCAAAGGCATGGTCATTTTGTTCCACTGGGACGGACAAAGCGACCTGGTGCAGGACGTAGACTATCTGCCCTGGGGCTTGCAGGTTTTTAATGCCTGGATGGACAAAAGCGGTGTGCAAATCGATGGTCCTGATGCGGACAGCACGCCGACGGCCTATCTTGATGACTTGCCTACCAGCCAACAAAAAGCCATTTCATCCATACCTACTAACCAGAGCTTACAGCGTAGTGGTGCCATTGAGGTCGATGAAATCAGTACTGGTGGCAATGGCCTGAGCGGACACAACGAAGCCAGTGAAAATTTTCAGCAAAGTTTTAAAACCGCAGCCCCCACGCCCGGCAGTTTCAGCGAAGTAGCCGGCGACGGTACTGGACAGGCCAGCGTTTCACCTACAACGGTGGACAGCAATCAGCTTTTCGACCTGACGCTTCAGTTTTCCACCAGCGACGACTACGAATTGACGCAGATTGAAGTCGAATTGCCGCAGGAATTTAACTGGTCGCAGAATTCCGGCGATGTAGTATTAAGCGGCGCGGCTTTTTCAACAGCCAGTGTAACCGTTTCGCAAAACACCATTACCATCGAAAATGCGCTATTAACGACTGCACAAAGTGGCCAGCTGGAAATCCAAAACGTCCAGGCGCCGGCTGCCGAAGGCACTTACCCCATTGTTGTTAAAACGGCCACCAGCGGCGGCAAACTGACGCCCATCTCCATTTTCCCATCCATTTCTGTACAAAAGAAACTGACCATTGCAGACATCCAGAATAATGTATCTCAATACGAAGGCCAACAGGTAACCATTGAAGCAGTGGTTAGCATTGGCGTCAATATCACCCGTACCGACCGTTGTGACGCTTACGTGCAGGATGAATCTGGCCGAGGCATTAATTTGAGCGATTTCAGTACCGATTATCCTGAACTGGTACGTGGTAATCGCTTAAAAATTACCGGAACCGTTACTGAGTACGTCAATGCCACCACCGGCGATGCCACCACTGAATTAACCGATTTTAGCCTGCAATTGATTTCAACCGGCAATCCGGTACCGAATGTGCCCTACTTAACCTGCGCCGAAGCCAACAATATTGAGCTGGAAGGCACCTTTATTGAAACAGCCGGCGTCATTACCGACAAAGCATCGGGCATCGGCGGCGGTACCAACATGACCATAGAAGATGCTACCGGTTTACTTACCTTACGCATCTGGGACACTTCCGGGCTCGATCTCTCAGGCTTTAACGTTGGCGATACCATTCGTGTAAAAGGCTTAATTGATAGCTACCGTAAAGCGGCTCAAGTGGTGGTCGCCTACCAGCAGGATATTGAAAAAGGCTCCATCCCCATCACAGTGGCCGGCAGTGGCAAAGTGACGGTTACCCCCGATAGCGTAGGCAAAGTACAGCTAAGCAACTTAACCTTTACCTTAACCGGTACCGTCGATGACACTCTGACCCGCTGTCAGCTGACCATCCCGTCTGACTGGCAATGGCCCGGCGGCGACGAAAATGTTCTGCTTGAAGGGCAATTCAGCCAGGGTGGATTGACCATTTCTGAGCGTAAAGTTTTATTAAGTAACTTTAATTTAACACAGAATCAGGAAGGCCGTTTAACCCTGCTGAACCTGACCAGTCCTGATGCCGACACCGTTTCGGTTTTCTCTTTTAAAACGGGCGAAACCAGCGGCTCACTTTTAGAAGTCAGCGAACCGCCACGTGTTCTGGTTGGCAAGGGCACCAATCGTAGTTTCATTTCAATTGAACAGGCCCGTCAAATGCCAATCGGCTCCAAAATCACCGTTAAAGGCGTGGTTACCATTGGCGCCGGAATTCTGCGTACCGACTTTACCGATGCCTACCTGCAGGATGAATCCGGCTACGGCCTGAACATTTACCAGTACGGAGGGCTGGACGCGGCCATCAAACGCGGACGGCTGGTCATCCTTTCCGGAGAGTTGGACGAGTACCAGGGCAAAAAGGAAATCATCAATTATTCGGCGACTATTTTAAAAGACAATGTAGCCATTCCCGGCATCCGGAAATTAAGCGCCTTTGAGGCTTCCACCACTCCTTACGAAGGCAGCTTTGTAGAAATTAAGGGAATTATTTCCGGCATGCAAAGTTCCGGCGGCGGCACTAACATTTACGTTAACGATGGTTCCGGCGAAGTCACCGTTCGCGCCTGGGATACGGCTAAATTAGACCTTACGGAATTTGAAGTAGGTGATTTTGTTTTAATCCGCGGTGTCGTTGGTATTTTCAATAATGCCGGACAAATTTTATTAGGCTACCAGGAAGACATTCAGCGTCCCCAGGCGCCGGAAGGCCAGACCTTTTTAAAGGTTCCGAACCGCCCGTTTGTACCGGATCAGGGTGAAAAGCTGCCCATCGAATACCAGGCGGGCAGTAAGAACAGCCATGTTACGTTGCGCATTTTTGACCTGGCCGGCCGACTGATCGCCACTCTTTATGATGGCGATGGCCTGCCCTTCCCCATTACCAAAGAGTGGGATGGCACCAATCAATTGGGCGAATGGGCCGGACTGGGCACCTACCTGGTCCATCTGGAAGTGGTCAACAATGATAATGGTAAACGAATTGTAAAAATTGCTCCCATTGTTGTGGGCACGATTTTGAAATAAAGGAACAAAACATGCGATTGTCCATTTTAACCTTCATTTTGCTTTTTGGATTAAGCAGCGTCGGGCGTGCCGGCGTTTTTGACAGCCGCTACCCTTCAGCCCGGGCCACGGCCATGTCGGATGCTCTGGTGGCCATGCCAGGTGAATTCTGGGCGCCATACAATAATCCGGCTGGATTGGCCGGCCTGGAAAACTGGCAGGTGGGATCGGCCATGCAGCGTTTGTTTAATCAACCCTTTCTGCAAAATGCCTTTTTCGGCGCGCTGCTTCCTCTGCCTTCCCGATTTGGCGCCCTGGCTTTTAATTTTGAATTTTTTGGCGTTAAATACCAGGGAAACACGCTTTCCAGGGAAAACACTTTTACCCTGTCCCATGGTTTCTACCTGTTAAACGACATTCACTCTTACCTTTCAATTGGTTACAATCTGAAATATTATTACTGGGACCTGGGACGTTCCATTGAAGATCGTAATTTAGGTTCAGCTGGCGCCCTGGGTATTGACCTGGGCTTACAGGCCAGCCTGTACCATCGCGTGTTTGCCGGTGTTTTTGTTTACAATTTGAATGCTCCCACTCTGGGAGAACGCGTAAAATATGACTTGCCGCAGCGCATTGTGGTAGGCGCCGGTTATCGCCCAATTAGCGAAGTGATTACAACCATCAGCATTGACAAAACGCTTGGGTTTGACGCACGAGCAGCCATGGGCATTGAGTACTGGCCGACACGCTGGCTGGCTTTGCGCGCCGGTGCCAGCACCGCACCCAATCGTGTGTCTGCTGGTCTTGGGCTTAAATTCCGGGGTTTCATGTTAGATTACTCGTTTCAAAACCATCCGGTGCTACCGGAAACACACAAAATCGGCATTATTTACCAGTTTGGTAATTGAAAAGTAGTGCTCCATTGTAAGGGCAAGACTTGCCCTTACAAACCGGCAGATGTGACTCAGCTGTTGATAAATTTGGCACCATGTGCCATTTAAAGTAAACGCAGGACAAACTAAATCAAAGCAAAATTATGAAAAATAAACTATCGTCCGATTATTCCTTACCTTGCTGCCATTTGGCCAGTAGCTGGAATCAGGTTTTTCTATTGATTTTGACGGTTTTCGTCTTTCTATTATCGCCGTGCGTTCAGGCCCAGCAAAAACTGGACATCAACCAGGCCACCCTGGAACAGATTCAACAGTTGCCTGTTTCGCCCCAGATGGCCAAAGCGCTTTACGAACGCATTCAGTTCAAAGGCCCCTTTACCAGCATTTACCAGTTGTGGGAAATTCCCGGCATGGATGGTGATTCGTTCAAAAAGCTGAAAGAACTGCTCAAAATTGAACCCATCCCGCCGGCCTCTGCCGTTCAGGAACGCATTGAACAAATTTACTACCGGCTGGAACGCTGGAGTTCCAACGAAGGCATCAGCAACGACCTGATTGACCTGTGGATTGAGAAGGCGCTGGAACCGGTTAACATCAACAAATTGGGTTACAATGAGCTGGTCAATTTCCAGAATATTTCCCCGGTCGATGCGGTGGCCATCCTTAAGCAACGTCAACTGGTCCATTTTTTCAGAAACACACGCGACCTGCGTTACACGCCTGGCCTGTCTAACTACGCTTACCGCAGTCTGCGCAATTTCATTCAATTTAAAGACGAAAGCTATTCTGACTGGCATGGCAGCTTTTTGCTGAGAGTGGACAACACGCCTTTCATCAGTGAAGAAGCGGAACAATCGCCCCAGGCACAGTTTCTGGATGTGCTGCAGCAAACCGGTGCCGCCAGTTTAAATCAAATACCAAGCGTCTTTTCCCGCTTTCGAATTACCAAAGGTAAGCATTATGATTTTGGGCTCAGTTACGTGCGAGCCAATGGCGAACCGATGATTTACACAACAACCAGTCCATTTCACTTGCCGGAAACAAAATTCCATTTCACCATTAAGGATTTCAGCTGGAAAGATTTTCAGTTAAAAAAACTGATCCTTGGTTATTATAAAGTAACACTGGGACAGGGTCTTATTTTTGAGAACACCGATTTTTTCACCCCGCGTAAATCCGGTTACGGCTTTCGCAAACGTTTTAACGGTATTTCGGGCGACCTTTCCCGCAATCGCGAATTTACTTTAAAAGGCTTGGCCTTTGAAACGAATTACCACAATTTACGAACCATCGGTTTTGTTTCTTACGATGACCGGGACGCCATCTTAAACAAAGACGAGTACCTTGGCAAACCTTCCTTCAATCACTTTATTGTGCTTGACCAACGTTTTAAATACGCGCCTGGCGACACATTACGTGGGCCGAATAACCAAAACTTAAGCTGGCTGGATGCGGTTAATGAATTGACCTACGGCGCCCATTTCCAGTACACGTTTACTCCCGGTACCTTTTTGGGCCTAAGTTATTACGAAAGCGCCTACGACCGCTACCTCAATCCCGACCCTTATCAGGTAGTCGGCGCCGACAATTCCGGCAACCAGAACTGGGATATTCGCCAGAGCACAGCCGACAGCGAGATCAAGCAGGCTTACGGCGGGCCGCTTTCACGTGGTAGCAATCCCTTCTGGGACAAAGCCATTTCCTTTAGAAGGATTTACGGTCTTAATTTCCAAACCGTCTGGAAAAATCTGGCCTTTCAGGGAGAATACGGTATTTTAGACAAAAGTCATGGCGCTTTTAAGCCTTTGGTTGGCCCACGAGCCTTTGTTGGTTCCATTTACTGGCAACAGGAGAATTTTAACCTGCTGCTGCTATACCGCAACTACGATGTCAGTTTTGACAATCCTTACCAGCGTTCCTTTTCCAATTACCGGCGCTACAAAGGCACCATTTTTGAAGATTACTATTACTTGCAAACCCCGCTTTACGGACAACTGTACGCCAACAATCCACAGCCCCAGGCCGAAAGTGGTTTTTACCTCAATGCCTACTACCAGATTAGCCGTCAATTAACTACGCGCCTTGAATATGACAACTGGACGCGCAAGCCCGACCAGGCTAAAAACTACCGTCTGGTAGGTACGGTCGATTACCGGCCTGTGTACCCACTTGATTTACAAATCCGGCACAAATGGCAATCGCGTGAACCGCAAAACGATCTTACGCCAAATCAATTTTACAAAAATTACGAATTACGTGGTCGTCTGCGTTTTCGTCTTTCCAACTACGATGCGCTGGATTTGCTTTACGCTAACTCCAAATTAGTGGTGCATCCGCGTCCCAGGGTTTTTGGCGACTTTGTGCTGGATGGCGAGGCCACAGGCGTTAATTTTTCACACAATTTTAACCGCAATTTCCGTTTAAGCGGCATGTTGTTGTACTACAAAGGCTTTTTCTGGAATTTTGAGGAAACGCAATTCATGGTCATGGATAGCCCACGGGGCGCCCTGCGTTTTTACTTTTCAGCCTATTCCCGTTTAACCAGTAATCTGTCGGTACGCCTGAAATACACCGCTGATCATCAAAAGCCGATTAACAACATTCAGTTTCAGCCGTACCAATCAACCATTGACGCCAATCCTGGCAAGATGTTTGGTACGCTCTGGAAGCGGGCACAACAACACTTTTTTTATTTTGAACTCAATTACAATTTTTAAAGAGGCGTAGAATGAAAGCAATTTTTTCATCCATCCTGATTCTAAGTTTAGTTGTTCTAAGTTTTGCTCAAACAGCAAAATTAAACCTGATCCGCATGCGTTACGGGCAGCAAGTTTCTTTTGCCTCTGCTCAGGCATTGGGTCTGGCCGGATGCGGGCTGGCTCAGCAGGGCAACCTGGCAAAGGCTCTGGAAAATCCGGCGCTTGTTTTCGAACAGCGCCAGGGGCAACTTACCCTGCAGGCCGGCTTGATGACCGACAAACTGATCGAAGACCGGCAGTTCCCTTACTACGATTCCTTTGTGGGCTTTAATGATTTTGGTTCCTATTCTTACAATTCCAATTACTATTTTAGCCCTTACGTACAGGCACGCTATCGCCTGCCGTTTGAGCGTCCAATATCCATTCAGACCGGTTTAGTTCCCTTTTTAGATTTTCGCTACGATTACGCCGAAGAAGTACGCGACCCCTTTGACAAAAGCGATAAATTGTTAGGTTACAACCGGCTGGAGCAAAGCGGCTTGCTCAACCAGACCTTTGTGGCTTTTTCGGCACAGGTCATTAAAAATCTGAATGTAGGTCTGAAAATAGGTATTTTATCGGGCAGCATCGATTCCACCATGCAAATTCAGCCTCGTGTTCCAGGCAATTTGTTTCCGGAACAACGTGAAGAACGGCAACGAGATCTAACCTCAACGCCTTTCCTGGTTAATTTTGGCCTGCACTACACCGTAAACGAACGACTGGCTGTTGGTGCTTTTGTTCGCCTGCCTTACACGTTGAAATTTGAGAACAAACTACAAACGGACGCTCAGCCGGTTAAGGAAAAATTAAGCTACCCACTGACTCTGGGCGGTGGTCTTGATTACCGCTTCCAGAGTATTTTGTCGGCTCGCGTGTTTTTAGATTACCTTTACACCTTTAGCAGCAAGTTTGAAGATTCTCAGCAGCCCAATTTACATTTTCGTGACACCTTTACCTTACGTGGCGGCGCCGAGTATTTTATTTTTCACAACCAGATGCCCTTGCGGCTGGGCTTTTCCTATTTTACACTGCCTTACAATTACAATCTGGCCAACACGCTCATCAGCGCCGGAACCGGCTGGTATTTTGGCCGCTGGCAGCTGGATCTGGCTGCCGGTTTAAATCATCAGGAATTCTACCAGCCCGATTTGTTTCCGGATACGATTTATGGCTTAAATGCCCGAACCGATTTGGATCGTGTAAAATGGACCAATTACTATTTTCGCTTTGATGTTACCATCAATTTATTTTAGCTTTCAGGATTGGAAATATGCTAAAAAAGATTAAAATATCGTTATTGTTGATTTTTCTGCTTGGCGGCCTTTTACAGGCGCAACCAGTCAAAAAGATTTACCTGTTTTTCACCAACGACTTGCACGCCCGTATTGGCCGGCAAAAAGCCCGCTTTTTGAATCCGAACTTTCCGCCTATGATTGGCGGCGGCGCTTCTGCAGCTACCATCATCAAATCCGTCAAACAGCGTGCGGCCAAAAACGGAGACCTGGTTCTGTTTTTTGACGGAGGAGATTTTTTGAGTAAAACCTCAGACCTGGTTAAAAATTCCGGCGGCAAAGCCATTATTGAGTACATGAATCAGATGGGCTACCTGGCCGCCGTTCCCGGTGTGGAAGACTTTGAAGTAGCCGGGCAAAAGTGGAATGAACTGGCTTCCCTTGCTCAATTTCCCCTGCTGGCCTGCAATGTGCAAAGCAATAGTACCAATCCTTTTAAACCTTATTTCATTTTTGAACAAAATGGTTTAAAAATTGGCGTATTCGGCGTTTTAAGCCAGGTGGTCGAAACAATAGATGAAACGGAACAACTGCAAGGCTTCCGCTTTCTTCCAGAACTGGAAGCAGCCCAAAAGGCTGTTACTCAGTTAAAGCAGCAAAACTGCGATTTGATTATTGCTCTGGCCCACCTGGGCTTGCCCTACGATGCTGAAGAAGATTACCAGCTTTTGAAAGAGCAGGACCGCCAGCAAATTCAAAAGGTTTCCTTTTTAACCAGCATGGAACTGGCCCACTACCTGCCCGGCATCGATGTTTTAATTTCCGGGCGTCTGCACTCCGGCTATGACCATCCCTGGGAAGACCCCTTAAACCACACACTGTGCTTTCAAAATTACGCCCGCGGAAGCAACCTGGGCGCCGTGGTTCTGCACTTTGATGTCAAAAACAAAGCCATCGTCAAATACGACTATTTAAGCGAAGAAGGGGCCATGCTTCTGTTAAGCGAAGATGAATTCTGGCCTGATCAACAAATGGCAGCCTTTATTGATAGTTTGCAAACCGCTTACCATGCAGATCCTGATTCGATTTTAGGCTACACGCTAACCTCTCTGGTCAGAAGTTCTCAGGGCGAAGCGCCGTTCAACAACCTGATGGCCGATGCCATGTTAGAAGCCAGCCGAGCCGATTTTGCTTTTAACAGTTACAACAGCTTACGTCAAAACATTCCGATTGGGCAGATTACCAAAATGGACATTTTAGACGCTCTGCCCTTTGCCAATCAGTTGGTAGTGGTTAAAGTCAGGGGAAAAATGTTAAAAGATTTACTGGAGCGAAGTGTGCAGGGAAGCTTCATGGGCGTGGCTATTGCCGGAGGTAAAGTGGTTTACGATCCCAAACGGCCAAATGGCCAACGGATTACGCAATTTTTAATTAAAGATCAGCCAATTGACGAACAAAAAATGTACCGGGTGGCAACTTCTTACTACCTGGCAGAAGGCAACGGCGGGATGATTCCGCTCAGCTTTTTACCGGACGATCGCTTTGAGTGGACCAGCTTAACTGTGCGGGATGTCGTCATAAACTTTATTAAGAAACATTCTCCTTTAAAGATTTCTACAGATGGGCGATGGGTTAGAAAATAAAAAGGCTTTTATATTTCAACCCAGAACATCCTGTTCATTGTTAAAATCCATTTTAGGGTTAAAATATAAAAGCCACATGTGCTCTCTGTAACTGATAAGTTTAGGAGAGCGCGTCGTCTTTTATACGAATGTTACTCATTACGAAAACAAATCCTACCACAATCAGATGAATCATTAAGTACGTTTCCATAATCTCACCATTTTTTAATTTTGTAAATACAAACTTCTGAAAATAGTCCAGCGATCAATAAAATGTCTGAAATTTTTAATTTTAAAGGGCTCAGAAACTATTTCCGTCAGGTTGTCAATTTCCATCTGGTTAATGTTAGATGATTTATTTTTAATAAAGATAACAGGAATCTTAGCCGTAATAGGATCTCTGCGTAATCTGCGAAAGAAATCCTGAGGTGCCTGTTCAACAAAGGTTTCGTCCACCACAATAATCTTTGGTCGCTGAAAATGAGCCTTTCTGAAAAGATCCGATATATGGTTTATGGTTACCAGGCGATAATTGTATATGCTCAATAGATCCTGTATTAGCTTAGCCCTATATGGATCTTGTTCACAAATAAAAATTTTCATGGTGAACTCCTTTTACTTAATAATTTACCACGGCATCCGTTAAAACCCGTGCTTTAATGGCCGAAGAAATAATGTTTGGCAGAACTTCCATCAGATCCTGCATGTTTTCCTTGTAAACGGTCAAAATATCATCATTCGAAAATGAAATCTTTATAGAATAATATCTCCGACCTTGTTCATCCTGTAGGGTTTCAATCCTGAAATTTCCATCTAAAATTTTGTCAATCATCATGACTCCTCCTGAGTATCTTGCTTTTTTTAATAAAGCAAGAATAATGCCAATTTATAACTTATTGTTTTTATGAAAATTACTTACAAATTTACACACTAGTAAACTAACTTATTGAATTTATTATGCTTACAAATTAATTTTATTTTGAAATTGTATTTTTTACAATTTCAAAATCGGTGAGATTGTAAAATGTGCAAATCACTCTTTTAAGCGATTCATGAGTGTGCGGTAATTAATATTTAAAAATTCACAGGCCGCCTTTTTATTTTTGCCAACATGTTCGTAAACCATTTTTACGTACAGACGCGTCATCTCCTCTAACGTAAGCTTATTGCTTAAGGCATTTTGCAAAATAGGATTTTCTTTTTCTAACAGCTCATCCGGTAAATCTTTAACCGTTAATTGGGTAGGATTAAGGACCAACATTCTAATTAAGGTATTTTTAAGCTGCCGTACATTGCCCTTCCATTCCAGGCGTGACAGGTAAGCAATTAAAGTAGGATCAATACGTGGCACAGCAATTTTATTTTCAGCACAATAGGTTTCTACAATATGATTGATCAAAGCCGGAATGTCATCTGGTCTTTCGCGTAAGGGAGGAATATGAATAGGGATGACATTTAAGCGGTAGAAAAGGTCTTCTCTAAAATTCCCCTTTTTCACTTCATCAATTAACGAACGATTGGTTGCCGTAATCAGCCTGAAGTCGGCTTTTAATTCTTTGTCCCCGCCTAATCGGTAAAAACGTTTTTCCTGAAGTACGCGTAGCAATTTAGCCTGAATAGAAGGCGGCAGGTCGCCAATTTCATCTAAAAAAAGCGTTCCGCCATTTACCAATTCAATTTTGCCCTTTTTAAGGGTTTGGGCTCCTGTAAAAGCGCCCTTTTCGTGGCCAAACAACTCATTCTCCAAAAGGGTTTCGGGTAGGGCAGCCGAATTGATGGCAATAAAAGGCTTATCCGCCAGTTTGCTTCTGCGATGGATGTGCTGAGCAATAACCTCTTTGCCCACGCCAGATTCTCCGGTAATTAAAACCGGTTCCGTTGTGTCGCGAATTTGTTCTATTAAATGCAGAATTTTTTGCATTTGTTGGCTAACCGCTACGATGTCGTCAAAAACCAGTTTCTCATCTAACTTTCTGCGTAAAAGGCGGTTTTCGCGCTCCAGCGCCTGCATTTGCAGAGCACGTTTAACCATTAATGGTAATTCGTCTTTAATATTTTCTGATTTAAAAAAGTAAGAAGAAGCGCCGCGGCGTTGAGCTTCCAGAGCATGCTGATGGTCCTGAGAGGAAGTAATGACAATAATTTTAGCGTCGGAACCCTGTGAAATGAAATAATCGAGTAAAGCCAGGCCTAACTCTATTTTGGGCAGGCCAAGGTCTAAAATAACCAGGTCTGGTAAAAATCTGGTAAAAATCTTTTTAGCGCTTTCTACATCGCCAGCAAACTCATAGACATAATGATTGCCGAGCCATTTACGAAAACTCTGTTGCCAAATAACATTGTCTTCGACGATTAAAATCTTTTGGTTTTGCAATTGTTTAATCATTTTACTTTACTGGCCAGTACAAACTTACTTCTGTTTTACCATCCCTGGCCGTTTGCACATCCAAAAATCCCTGATGTGCTTCCAAAATTTTTTGGCTGATGGATAATCCAAATCCGGTATGACCTTCCTCTTTCCAGGTTGTAAAATAAGGTGTTTTGATCCATGGTAAAAAATCTGGATTAATCTCAGCGCCTTTATTAATAATCGTTACAATTATCCATTCTTTTAGAAAAAAATGCAAATTAACAACCGATTTTGAAACTTGCATTTTAATTTTCCCAAAATCATTATCAGCCGCTTTTAACGCATTGCTTAAAACTTCCTTTACAGCCATGTTAAAAAGTTCCAGGTCCACCTCTATCTCTATGGCATCATCAATTTCATTGTAAACCAAATTTCTTTTTAAAGCTTCAAAACCGCCTTCACTTAAAGTTGCATCTATTAATTCTTTAACTTTGATTCGGCTTTTCAATATTTCAAGATCACGTACAAAAAACAACAGTCTTTGATTTAAATTTTGTTGATACTTCAGCCGCTTTGCTATTTTCTCCGGCTCTTGCTCCGGGTCTTTCCATAACTGAATCAACGCCTCAATGTCGTGAATTAATTGCGAAATTTGATTTCCATATTCTACATTTTGTTCAGCCAGTAAATGTTTTGCAAAAGTAGCCACAATTTCATGTAGCGAGCGCCAGTCATTAACTAATTGGATCAGATGCTCATCCCGTAAATATTCTGCGGGAAAGATTAAAATAAATGAAGACACAGAATCCAGTTTTTCCGGAATATGAAGCTGGGTAAATGAAAGGCTTAATTTTTGGTAAACAGGCTCAAGAGAATGAACGGCCTCTGTGGGCTCTATTTGAATTTTGTGGCAAAAGAAAAAAGCTAATGGTTGGGCATGTCGCTGATATTGAAAAACAATAAATGGCATTTGTGGCTTTATCTCTGTCAGAACCTGACAGGCGCCCCAGGCAATCTCATTTAAATCATGCGACTGAGTCAAATGCTTTTTAATTTGTTGTATAATACTATTTTTCATTTTCTTTAGCCTGTTCCCAGTAACGATCCAGCTCTTTTAAAGTTGCCTTTTTCATGGCACGAAGATCACCATTGTATTGCTGCTCTATGTGCTGGAAACGACGTACAAATTTTTGATTGGTTTTACGCAGGGCGTCTTCAGCCGTAATATTTAAAAAGCGCCCAAGATTAACCAGCGCAAACAATACATCGCCCAGCTCGTCTTCTATTTTTTGCAGGTGTCTATTTTTAATTTCTTCTCTTAATTCATTTAATTCTTCGATCACCTTGTCGAGTACCGATTCCACTTCCGGCCAGTCAAATCCCACGGTGGCTGCTTTTTCCTGCAGGCGCTGGGCCTGAAGCAAAGCCGGCGCTGCCTTGGGCACGCCGCTTAGTAAAGAATCCCGTCCTTCGTTCTTTACTTTAGTGTGTTCCCAGTTTTCCTGCACTTGTAAAGCGTTGTTCAGCGCTTTATTTCCAAAAACATGCGGATGGCGGGTGATTAGTTTTTTTGAAATATGATCCACCACATCATTAAAATCAAATCGTCGTTTCTCAGCAGCAATTTCACTGTGGAAGACAATCTGCAACAATAAATCGCCAAGTTCTTCAGCTAATTTTGACCATTGCTGCTGATCGATGGTTTCCAGAACTTCGTAGGTTTCTTCCAGTAAAAACTGACGTAAGGATTCATGTGTCTGCTTTGCATCCCAGGGGCACTCTTTTCGTAAGCGGCGCATAATTTGAAGCAGATCGTCCATTGAATATTTTGGTTGTTTATTTTCCATGATTCAAGCTAACAATTTTAGTTTGCACATTGGCAAGCGATTCAATTTCGGCTTCTACCACATCACCTGATTTTAACGGCCCCACACCGGATGGCGTGCCGGTCAGCAAAATATCGCCCTCTTCCAGCGGGAAAAATTTACTAATGTAAGCGATCAATTCAGGAATTTTAAACAACATTTGCCGGGTATTACCTTTTTGGCGCAACTTGCCATTGACAATTAATTTTAAATCAAGATTGTGTGCATTTTCAATTTGTTCTGCCGGGAAAAAATCAGACACCGGACAGGCATTTTTAAATCCTTTGGCAATAGCCCAGGGATGGCCACGCTCTTTAGCTTTTTTTTGCATGTCCCGCAGAGTTAAGTCCAGAGCAATCCCATATCCTGCCACATGATGCATAGCCTCGCTTTCGGCAATTTCAAAACCGGCTTTGCCAATTAGTACGGCCAGCTCAATTTCGTGATGAACAGAACCATATTCGGTGGGAATGGCAATCGGCTCGTAAATCCGACAAAGAGCTGAATTGGGTTTCATGAAAATTACCGGTTCATCCGCCCGTTTGGATTGCATTTCAGCAATGTGTTCCGAATAATTCAATCCTACAGCCACAATTTTTGACGGGCTGTAATGGTTATCATTGATTAAACGCACTTTATTCATCAGACCTCCTTCAGAATTCTGAAAAGCTTAACTTTGTCGCTGGTAATATCTAAAGTTTCTACATCACGAATGGATTTTAAGACCTGCTTTTCCTTTGCCCGCTTAATTAAAATATGCACAAACCCAATCGAATTGGTGTACTTTTTTTCCACCTCGGCATGAGCTGAAGCTATGTTAATATTATTTTTTCCCAGAATGTTTGCAATTAAGCCAATTACGCCAGGTTTATCTTTGCAGGGAAAACGAATGTAATAGGCTGACTCCACCTCTTCAATGGAAGCAACGGGCTTATCGTTCCAGTTTAAACGGTAAGTGTCAAGACGGTTTGGTGAATAACGAATAATATTGCCTATAAACAAAAGATCACGTAAAATGAGGCTGTTGGTGGCATCCAGGCCCACTCCTCTGCCATAAACCATAAAATCGTCCAACAGATCGGTTTCGATCAAATAGGCATTATATTCGCCCCTGACCAGTGCTAAAGGATGATTTTTGGGCACCAGTGTTGGATGGACGCGTACTTCAAAACGATCGCCGTAATCGCGAATGATGGCCAAAAATTTAAAAACATAGCCGAAATCATCGGCACATTTAACATCGAATTCAGTAATATCGGCAATGCCTTCAGCGTAAATTTCAAGGTAACTCAAATCGATGCCAAAAGCGGCCGCCGCCAGAATTGCCACTTTTTGTGCAGCGTCCGACCCCTCATAATCCACAATAGAAAGACTTTCCGCCGCTTGTAGAACTTCTTTAGATTTTAATGCCTCTTTTAAAGAAATGTGTTCTTCCGTCATTTTGGTCAAAATCAAATTCGAAGTACCGCTTAAAATACCGTAAAGCGCTTTTACATTATTGGCCAGCAGGTCCCTTTGAATGCTACTGATAATTGGCACGCCACCTCCCAGGGCCGGTTCGGGTTGGATGTAAATTTTGTTCTTATTGGCCTGGTCAGCGAGTTCGTGCATGCGGGCAGCTAATAGTGTACGATTGGCAGAAATCAGATGAATTTTATTGGCAATAATCTGTTTAATTACCTGAAAGGTCGGTTCAATACCGCCCATGGCGTCAATGGCAATTTTGATTTCAGGGTCCTCAACAATTTCAGCCAAATCGGTGGTAATTAAAGAATTGTCCACCCAATCTGGGCGTTCAAAATCCTTATGCTTAACCAGAATCTTTTTTAAATTTAGATTGAATCCGGTTTTACGCAGGATTTCCTCCTTCTTGGCCTGCCATAACCGATAGAATCCCTGTCCTAATTTACCAAGCCCCAAAAGGGCGAAATTAATGTCCTTTTTTCTCGGCACTTTCGTTCCCTATTTTGTTTCCTGTGGTTTTACCGTTGAAACAACGATTTTGTAAATGCCCTGCTGGCGCAACAAGTCCATGATGGTGATGACCAGTCCATGCGGAACACTGGCATCTGCTTTCACAACGATACTTTTGTCTTCACGAATGTCGGAAAGTTTTTTAACTTCATCAATCAAGTTATTAATAGACACAATATTGTCATTTAAAAAAATGTTCTGATCTTTGTCCACGTAAATGATGACACGCTGCGTGGTGTGTCCTTCAGAGCTCTTGGCTTTGGGTAAATCCAGCTCAATGCCAGGTTGTTCCAAAAAAGTAGAAGACACGGCGAAAAAAATAATTAGAATAAACAAAACGTCTATCAACGGAGTCAGATTAATTGACAACCTGCTTTTTTCTTTAACCATTAATAATTTCATTACTTCCCCTACTGCTGGCTTTCCTGAAGAGATTCAAACGTTTGTTCCATCTTTATCTGATTGATCTTATTGATCAGTTGGTTGGTGTATTTTTCAATGTCCAGAATCAGGTTCTCTGATTTGTGGGAAAAGTAATAATAAGCAATTAAAGCCGGAATACCAACAAAAAGACCGGTTACGGTGGTTAACAGGGCCTGTGAAATTCCGCCGGACAGAGCGGCTGTTTGGCCTATGCCCTGATCCTGAATTACATTGAACACCTGCACCATACCTAAAACCGTTCCCAGAAGACCCATTAATGGCGCTACTGCTGCAATGGTCTCTAACCAGACCAGCCCCTTTTGCAGAACACGAATTTCCTGCCGCCCCTGATCTTCCAAAATTTCACGCATTTCTCCCTTGCTTAGCTGGTAATGATCCAGGGCCATTAAAATAATGTTGGACAATGGACCACTGTATTTCTGGCAAATATTACGTGCCAGGTCTATATCTTTTAATGAGCTGAAATTTTCTACTACCGAAAGAATTTCCGGCACTAAAATCTTTCTTTTGCGCAAAGAAATCGCCCGTTCAATAATAATGGCCACTGCAATCAGTGAAGTTAAGGCCAGTGGGTACATCATGATTCCACCGCGCTGAAAAAATTCTAACATAAATCATCTCCCTTGTCTTAAATCCGGATAAATAAGCTTTGCCGTAATGGTTAAATTTTCTTCCGGAAAATCTTCCGGAAGGGGGATAAACGGAAACACCGCCTTAATCGCCTCGCTACTGGCCACCTCCAGCGATTTGTGCCCGACCTGCTTTAACACCGCAAAATCGATTAGCTGGCCGTCGCGATCAATGGTAAAGCGAATAATAGTATAGCCATGAATCAGGCCCAGCTGATAGTAAGCCGGAGGCGCAAACCAGACCTGATACAATTTGTTCTTAAAGGCATTTACATAGGGCGCCCACTCCCACTTATATGTACTCAGCGAAATCGCGCCAATATCTTCAACTGAAAACTTTTTTTGTTTCATCATCTGATTGGCGCCTAACTTAAAACGTGATTGCTGAGCCGGGGCTTCCGGTTTTTCTGACGCTTCGTCCATTTCTTGCAGCTGTGCGCCTTCGCCAATTAAGGCCTGCCTGTTAAACGTTTTGCTTTGAAAGGCCTGAAAGTTTTTAAATGTTGGCCGGCTTGAATAGTCAGGTAAATTGACATTGCCCTGACTTTTAGGCAATGCGTCAACCTGATTGGTCATCTCAGGATTTTTGGCACGCGAATTTTGATCGGACAACAAATCTGTATCTTCCGGCTTTTCATTATTTTCATTAATATTTTCGACAATTTTCCACTCTTTCTGCTTCGGCTTGTTCTCGGGAAAAGTAATGACCACTTCTTCCGGAGGACTCTTCTTGGTAACTTCTATTTTGCCCTTTAACCAGTTTTCCTGATTTAAAAGCCAAAAAATAAACAGGTGAAAGAGGAAGGATAAAATAAAGGCCACAATGATGACCTGTTTCTCTCTTTCCTGTTTTTCAGCTTTTAAGCGTAACGAAAACTGCATAAATCCCTTTTACAGACTATTGTTTATATTCTAATTTTGCGATGGGCAACACCATTTCTTCTATGGAGACGCCGCCATGCTGGAAACTATCTTTGTAATAATTTAAATACTTATTATAATTGGTCGGATAGACCAGGTAAAAATCGTCTTTGGCAAAAACGTAAGTGGTATTAATGCCGCACTTGGGTAGTCGCCAATCGGACGGTTTTTTAATAAAAATGGTCTGCTTTGGATCTGCTTTCAGGCTTCGTCCGTATTTGTATCGTAAATTTGTTGACGTATCACGATCGCCAATAACCTTGGTACCGCGCAACCCACGCACGCTCCCATGATCTGAGGTAATAAAAACGAGCGAACCGCTTTTCCCAATCTCTTTAATGATGGACAGCAAAGGCGAATGTTCAAACCAGGAGCGTGTTAAAGTTCTGAAAGCGGCTTCATCCGGGGCGATTTCTTTGAGAATTGGTAAATCAGACCGGCTGTGTGCAATAATATCTACAATATTTACGACAATAGACAACAATTGAGCGTCTAACAAATTATTTAAATTTTTACTTAGGCGGCGTAGATCATCGCTGTTCATTACCTTCACATATTTCAATTTGTTACCCAAATCAATTTTATGGCGCTTTAGCTGTAAATCCAATAATTCTTTTTCGTAACGATTCAGGCTATCATCGTTTTCATTAAGTGACCAGAGATCAGGGTAATACTTTTCAATGTCTTCCGGAAAAAGTCCGCTAAACAGGGCATTGCGAGAAAATGGCGTAGCGGTTGGTAAAATGGAATAGTAATGTTCACGGTCAATGCGAAACCAATCCGAAAAATAGGGTTCCAGCGACATCCACTGATCCAGCCGCATACAGTCGATTACAATAAAGGCTACCTTTTTGCCCTTTTTTAATTGCGGTAAAATGTATTTTCGGACAATATCCGTACTAAATACCGGGCGATCCGGATGCTTTTCATCATGAACCCAGGCGCCATAATTCTTTTCAATAAACTTACCAAATTCCGTGTTCATTTCGCGCCGATGATCGTACAAAATCTCTCTGAAGTTTTGATCCAACAGCTCATCCAGATCCATATCGAGCTTAAACATTTTAAGCGCCAGGTAAATCCAATCATTGGTCGAAAGGGGATTCATCAGGGCCAGTGATAACTGGCTCATTTGATTGCTTAGTACCTGGGTACGATGCTCTTCAATGATATTTTTACGATCCAATATTTTCTTACAGGCCATCAGAATCTGGCTGGGATTAACCGGTTTGGTCAGATAATCATCAATGCGTTGGCCAATGGCTTCTTCCATTAATGATTCTTCTTCGTTCTTGGTAATCATAATGACAGGTAAATATGGATAAATATCCTTGATTTCATTTAAAGTCGTCAGACCATCTTTGCCCGGCATCATTTCATCGATTAAAACCAGATCGAATTCCTGATGTTTAACCTTGTAAATCGCATCATCGCCATTGGTAGCCGTAACAACTTGATAGCCCTTTTCTTTTAAAAATAAGATATGGGCCTGTAATCGTTCTATTTCGTCATCTACCCACAAAATACTTGGCATATTTTCTCCAATTAAGGTTTGTAAAGAATTTTAAAACTATTTATTTT
>JAGHBR010000021.1 GCA_021160885.1 Caldisericaceae bacterium | reverse complement strand
GTCCAAATCAACCAGGCCAGGAACGCCAATCCCAATGGCTGAAATGCTCCCATCGTTCAACTGGTTGATCACATCTATAATTTCAGTCAGCACCTGTTTTTCATTCCCGTTGGCTGAAAAATTTTGCCGTACAGAAGCTTCTACCCTTGCCTCACGAATACGTGCCGCATGTATTTTAGTACCGCCTAAATCCACGCCAATGATCGCTTGATTAGTTAAGTCCATTTATCTTCCTCGTTGTGTGATTCATCCTATCTTACCTTATGCTTCCTGCCTGTTCACAGGAAATAAATACGTACTCAGTGTCCCTGTAATCTGATTTCATGCTACCTGGCTTTTGGCAGCCATTTTTTCTTTTTTAGAACGAAATGTTTCGTTGGTAATTAAAGGCTTTGCCCAGAAACCAATACTAAAAATGTAACCCAATGTTAAAAACAAAAAGAGCATGCCGTTACGTAAACCAAAATGATCCCCCAGCCAGCCAATAATGACTGGCACTATTGCCCCGCCAATGATGGCCGTACACAAAATTCCGGAAAAAGAACCGTGATGTTTTTCCAGGGAATTTAAAGCCAGAGAAAAGATGATTGACCACATGACCGAGGCGAAGAAGCCCACCATGGGAAAAGCCCACAAAGCGATTCGGGCAGAACCGAACAGGGCAAAAGTCAAACTGATCATGGCCGCCAGAGAAAAAGCAATAAGTACGTAGCGACTATCGAATAATTTAAGCAGCAAAAGTCCAAGTAAACAACCGGCCGTTAACAGCCCCCAAAAGTAAGAAACAGTATGTGCACCAATCGTTTGCGGATCGTAGCCATGGTAGGTCTGTAAAAATTTGGAAATCCAATTGGCAACCCCCTGTTCCGTGCCGACATAAGCAAAGATGCCAATAAAAAACAGGATAACCGTTTTGTTTTTAAATAACGCTTTGTGCGTTTGCCAGGCACCGGCCTTTTCTTCTTCCTTTAATTCAACACGCGGCAAATGTACAGCGTACAAAATGATCACCATCAACAAGGTGACTAAAGCAAACACCCAATACAATGAAATCCACGGTAGATCAGCCGGCACCAGTTGACGCAATAAACCAATAAACCAGACTTCTGCTTGAGGATCTGCCTGTAAATTACGAACCAGATAAGAGTACAAAAAAGGGCTAAGAAAAGAAGCGGACCCAAATACCAACTGGGCTAAAACCGAATTAAAGGCAAAATGCTCCTCTCCGCCTGCCACACGTAATAAGGGATTAATAGCTACCTGCAACATGGCCATGCCCATTCCGATCATGAACAGGGAGCTCATGGCCACCAGATAGTAGGGAAAAAGAGCAAATAGCAAGGCGCCTATAAAGGCCAGTCCAAAGGCCGCTACCATTACCGGTTTTTCGCCGAAACGTTCAACCATCATGCCCGAGGGAATGGACATGACTCCGTAAGCAATAAAAAAGGCAAACGGTAAAAGTCCGGCCAGAGTCAGACTCAAATGAAAACTGTTGATGATATCCGGAATCAAAGGACCTAAGATATTAGTTAAAAAGGAAATGACAAAAAAGATGAAAAAGATCAGCAGAACGATAAAATAATTCCGTTGCACGAGAACTCCCAATTTTTTAATCTAACGGTTGACGAATTGTTTGAATGTTCCAGCCATTTACATTAAGCAGGACTTTACCTTTTATGACAGGAAACGTTACCGATATTGAACGTTTTTCATTGGGAACAAGCGTAATATAGTTGTCATCCCAATAAACCGGCAAAATTGGCTCACCCTGCTCATTCCGCAATTCTAAATAAAGCAAAAAGGCCATATGAGAGGAAATATTTTCCAACTGAATCGTCCTCTTGCCCGGGAAGCCTGAACCTATGATTTTCAGGTTTACATTGGCCTGCGGCAGCTGATTGAGGGCGGTTAAATCGGCAAAACGTTTAATGGGCGTTACAAACCATCTACTGTGTGCATAGTCCAAAACGTCTTGCTGAACAGGCAACCAGTAAAAGTTAGAAGCTAACTGTTTTCCATCGATGTCTTTTAATCTTAAATCTAAAAAATAAACGGGACCTTTTACTATAGAGCGATCCATTTTTAGTAAATGTTTAACAGAATTTGCAGCGCTCTCTGTTTTGATCCGTCGTTCATCCTTTAATTCAGAATTAAAATCATACAGACGTATTTGGGCCTGTAATGCCTAGTAAGACTGCAAGGTATTATTGTGTAAATAGACCGCATGCTCGTAATAATTGTACATCAATTGCAAGGGAGCGCAGGCCTTTTTAGTTGCGTAATAGGCTGCATTGGGCATTAAATAGTAATCGTACAATTGCCAGTAAAGTTCGGGCCAGGCGGAATTGAGCATCCAGAGAATAAGGCCGGTAGAATTAAATTTGTTAATGGCAAAAGACTCGAACATGGGACGCATGGCTTCGTAGTTCATGGCCTGAGCTTTACGGCTAAAATCCTCTAAGTTTTGCGGCGCTCCGTAACGATTCTCCATGGCTTTAAGATAACGATTCAGAGTATTAAATTCATTACGTCCGCAATGAAACATCCAGACCGAATCAATGGGCCAGAGATGGTCCGGAGGAAACATCTTTTTTAATGAGCTTAACGGTGGAATCTGCGGGCCAGGGCCAGTTTCCGTATTAAAACCATAAGCACCGCCATGTGTGGAATCTTCAAACCAGTATTTTGGCGGAACGTAGTCATAAGGGCCGTTCATTTTTACGCCGGTTGGTCCACTAACAACACTTAGAGCTCCGGCAGCAGCAGCCAAATAGGGGCGCGTGCCGTCGATTTTGTTAAGAATACGTAAGTACCGTTTTTCCAGCTCCGGGCGAGGTAACTTGTCGCTACCTGCCAGCCAGACAAAGATTGCAGGATGGTTGCGCAATTGAATGATTTGATCACGCCAGTATTGCGTTAACAACCTAAAGTCCTGTTCGGTTTGAGCCCCACCGAAACGGTCACAAGCCTTTCCTAGGTAACTCTCCCATTCCCACTGACAGCTAAAACCGGCCATGATTAAAATGCCCAGACTGTCACACACATTGTACAGTGTCTGGTCATTGCCCCAAAATCCTTCCAGTCGAATGGCATTTAGACCGGCCTTTTTTACATATTGTAATTGAGTTCGCACACGCGAAGGACTATCGGCCAGGAAAAGATCATCCGCCCATCCGGCGCCCTGAATTAAAATTTTACGCCCATTAATGCGAAATCCACGACGCCCCTCTTTGTTAAAAAAGGATTCAATTTGACGAATGCCAAATTGAATCTGAGTTTGATGAGAAAGCCTATCTCCGATTTTAAATTGCAATGTCAAACGGTAGAGTTTGGGCTGGCCAAAATTGTGCGGCCACCAGAGTTCAGGATTTTTAATGATTAACTGAGGAAATTCGTCAGAGCTCAATTGTAAAATTTTTTGTTGCCCTGGCTCCAGATGCACGGCTTTTTCAAAAGAAATTGATGTAATCCGGCCCTGTAAGAGGCCATCGACTGGTCGCTCACTTAAATTGTGAACCTTTACCTGTACAGTGAGTTGAGCCTGCGTAAGTGACGAATCAAGTTTTGTTTTTACAAATGGTTGTTCCAGCCGAACGGCTCTGCTGCGGATTAATTCCACCGGACGCCATAAGCCCATATTTTTATCAGGCGGCGGTGGATTCCAGTCAACAAAGCCGATGGTAAAATCTCCCTTTTGCGGAGGAAAAATCTGTACCAGCAAACGGTTGTCCCCTTCCTGCACCAACGAAGAAACATCGAATTGAAATAGGCGAAAAGCACCAAATGCGGTATCGGCCGAGGCAATTTGCTGGCCATTCAACCAGATATTGGCCCGGTAATTTAAACCATTGAAGCGTAAAGCAACGTACGGCAGCTTTTGAAGATTCGGCAGTGAAAATGAAGTACGGTAAAACCAGCTCTTTTCGAAAAGCGTTCGATCCACTTTACGTAAATTTTCACCGACAAACACATCTTCGTATTGCCCATTCTGACGTAAGCCAGCAAAAACCGTGGCCGGCAGACGTACCGGCAGCCAGGGATGGTTGACGCTATCGGACAAATCAGGTCGCATCTGCC
>JAGHBR010000497.1 GCA_021160885.1 Caldisericaceae bacterium | reverse complement strand
TACTATCAAAACTACGAAACTGGGCCTGACCTTGTTTAGCCAAAGCCTGTGTAATCGCTGCCGTTAATGTGGTTTTACCATGATCCACGTGACCAATCGTACCAACATTGACGTGCGGTTTCTTACGTTCAAATTTCTCTTTTGCCATTTTTGCCTCCAGAAAATTTTTTCATTTCCTTATTTACCACCCTTTTCAATGATCTCTTTAGCAATCGACTCCGGCACCTGCTCATAGTGTGAGAACTGCATGGTGTAGACTGCTCGTCCCTGTGTAATAGAACGTAACTGGGTGGCGTAACCAAACATTTCAGACAGGGGAACTACACCCGTTACAACCTGGGCATCTTTTCTTGGTAAAATACCAGAGACCCGTCCCCTTCGCGAATTTAAATCGCCTATTACATCACCCAAATATTCTTCGGGTACTACAATTTCTATATTAAATATCGGTTCCAACAATACGGGCTTCGCTTTTTTGGCACCTTCCTGAAAAGCCATTGAACCGGCAATTTTGAAAGCCATTTCACTGGAATCCACTTCATGATAGGAACCATCGAACAAACGAACCTTAATATCTTCAACCGGATATCCGGCCAACACGCCATTTTTCATGGCATCTTCAATACCGGCTTTTACTGCCGGAATAAATTCCCTTGGAATTACACCACCAACAATGGCATCAACAAACTCGAAACCTTTACCCGGTTCGTTAGGCTCCATTTCAATTTTTACATGGCCATACTGACCACGACCACCAGACTGGCGCACAAACTTACCTTCGGCTTCAACTTTCTGAGTAATCGTTTCCTTGTAAGCTACCTGCGGCTGCCCAATATTGGCGCCCACTTTAAATTCACGCAACAAGCGGTCAATAATAATCTCTAAATGCAGCTCACCCATGCCACTGATTATCGTCTGGCCTGTTTCTTCATCCGTACGAATCCTAAAAGTTGGGTCTTCGTCACTCAGCTTGGCCAGCGATTGACTCAGTTTATCCTGATCTGCTTTTGTTTTAGGTTCAACCGCAACCGAAATAACCGGTTCAGGGAAATGCATGCTTTCCAGTAAAATCGGATGCTTGGGATCCGACAACGTGTCGCCGGTCCGCGTATGCTTTAAACCTACAATGGCCACAATATCTCCAGAACGCGCAGTTTCGATATCTTCACGATGATTGGCATGCATTCTTAAAATGCGAGCCACGCGTTCTTTTTTGTCTGCATTCACATTTTGCACATAAGAGCCACTATGCAGTTCGCCAGAATAAACACGGACATAAGTTAAACGGCCAACGTACGGATCTGTTTGAATCTTAAAGGCCAAAGCCGAAAATGGCGCATCATCCAACGGCTTACGTTTCAGGTCTTCACCAGTGCGTGGATTCGTACCTACAACTTCCCCTTTATCCAGGGGCGACGGCAGATAATCAACAATAGCATCCATCAACCGTTGTACGCCTTTATTCTTAAAAGCAGAACCACACAATACCGGTTGAATTTTCCCATCAATAGTAGCTTTACGGATAGCTGATTTCAATTCCGCTACAGAAATCTCTTCACCTTCCAGGTACTTCATCATTAGCTCTTCATCGTAATCAGCCACCGATTCCAGAATATCGGTATGGTATTCATTAGCCTGATCGATTAAATCTTTGGGAATTTCAGCTTCTTCATAAAGCCTGCCCAGAGAACTATCATTGTAAAGAATTGCTTTCATTTCTACTAGATCGACCAGACCAGTGAACATTTCACCAGTACCTATTGGGATATGCAAAGGTAAAGGATTGGCCCCAAGGCGTTTGCGCATCATATCTACCACATTAAAAAAATCAGCGCCTACACGGTCCATCTTATTAACAAAGGCAATCCTTGGCACATTGTATTTATCTGCCTGACGCCAGACCGTTTCTGACTGAGGCTCAACACCACCAACAGCGCAGAACAAAGCAACCGCTCCATCCAAAACGCGCAATGAACGTTCTACCTCAACCGTAAAATCTACGTGACCAGGCGTATCAATAATATTAATTTCAGCATCACGCCACTTAACAGTAGTAGCCGCAGAAGTAATCGTAATTCCGCGTTCTTTTTCTTGCTCCATCCAATCCATGGTAGCAGCGCCATCGTGCACTTCACCAATGCGATGCGTTCTGCCAGAATAGAACAGAATACGCTCGGTAGTAGTGGTTTTACCGGCATCAATGTGCGCCATAATCCCAATGTTTCGAATTTTAGATTTATCAAAAACCTTCTTTGCCATCTCTGTCTAAAACTCCTACCACCTGAAGTGTGCGAATGCCTTGTTCGCCTCAGCCATTTTATGTGTATCTTCACGCTTTTTAACCGAAGCACCTTCACCTTTGTAAGCAGCCATTAATTCATTGGCTAACTTTTCGGCCATGGTGCGTTCACTGCGAGAGCGTGAATAATTAATCAACCAACGAATAGCCAACGCCTGACGGCGATCGGCACGTACTTCCACAGGCACCTGATAGGTAGCACCACCAACGCGACGAGACTTAACCTCCAAGATGGGCGCTACATTTTCCATCGCCTGTTTAAAAACTTCCAGTGGATCTTTTTTCATTTTTTTCTCAATCAGATCCATGGCCAAATAAAAAGTTTTTTCAGCCACGCTTTTTTTGCCGTCTAACATTAAGTTATTAATAAACTTAGCGACGACAATATCTTTGTATTTTGGATCTGGTAAAATTTTTCTTTTTGGTGGTCTTCTTCTACGCATTTTTTCTCCAAACCAACCTGTTAATTTTTAGGTTTCTTAGTACCATATTTCGATCGTCCCTGTTTGCGATCTTCCACACCGCTGGCATCCAATGTACCACGCACAATATGGTAGCGCACACCGGGTAAATCTTTAACACGACCGCCACGAATCAGGACAATCGAGTGCTCTTGCAAATTGTGCCCCTCACCGGGGATATATGCTGTAACCTCAAAACCATTTGTTAAGCGTACACGAGCCACTTTACGCAAAGCCGAATTCGGCTTTTTGGGTGTTGTAGTGTAAACACGCGTACATACGCCTCGTCTTTGCGGACAACCGGTCAATGCCGGAGCTTTCGTCTTCTTCTCAACTACTTTACGTCCTTTGCGAACCAATTGATTAATCGTTGGCAAGATTTCCTCCAAAAAAGTTACAGACTAATAATTTAATATTTTTTTTATTTTAGCGCAAACTTATTTTTCTATTTTCTGCTCATCTTTTACACTTTTATCTGAACCAGATTCAGGTATCTGTTCTCCAGCCGAAGCCTGTTCTTCTTCCGGCTCTTGTGCTAACTCAGCCTGCTGCTCCTGTTCATCGATTTCAACTTCAATTAAAGCGCTATCGTATTGTCGCATTCCGGTTCCAGCAGGAATTAAGTGTCCTAAAATCACATTCTCCTTCAAACCGATCAATTCGTCTTCTTTACCTGCAATAGCGGCATCGGTCAGCACCTGAGTTGTTTCCTGAAAAGAAGCGGCAGAAATGAAGCTCTTGGTCGTCAAAGCCGCCTGCGTAATTCCCAGCAACATCGGTGTAAAGGTGGCCGGTTTGGCCTTACGGAACTTAACTGGTTTCTTCTTGGCCTTTTTAAGGTCTTTGTTGATCAGCTCAACCGTCTTTTTGTCGGTAATGGAACCTTCACGGAATAAGCTGTCACCCGGATCGGTTACCACTAACTTATTGGCGATTTTAGCGTTTTCTTCAAAGAAATCGCTCTTGTACACCTGATCGCCAGGTAAAAAGCTGGTATCGCCCGGATCTTCAACCTTAACCTTTTTCAGCATCTGCCGTACGATAATACCGATGTGCTTGTCATTGATTTTTACCCCCTGCAAACGGTAAACTTCCTGAATTTCATTTACCAGATATTCCTGAACCTTTGCCGGTCCCTGAATCCGCAGAATATCTTCCGGTGCAATAGCACCATCCGTTAACCGCTCACCAGCGCGCACAAAATCATTTTCGTGAACCAGGATATGCATTCCGTGAGGAACCGAATATTTTTTCGTTTCCAGATCCGATTCCACAATAATTTCACGAATACCACGTTTGATCGGACCGAATTTAACGTAACCGTCAATTTCACTCACGATGGCACGATCTTTTGGCGTACGTGCTTCAAACAATTCTGCTACACGTGGCAAACCGCCTGTAATGTCTCGAGTTTTACCTATTTCACGCGGAATTTTCACCAAAATATCACCAGCATGAACCTCATCGCCATCGTTAATCTGTAAAAAACCTTTGACCGGGACAAAGTACTGGTTTAGTTTTTCACCATTTTCATCAACGATCAGAATGTGTGGCGTTAAGTTCTTGTTTTTGGATTCTACTACCACGCGTTGCTTACGACCGGTTTGTTCATCCAATTCTTCACGATAGGTGATGTTTTCTATTAAGTCCTGGAATTTCACAGTTCCGGAAGTTTCTGTAATAATTACAGAAGAGTAAGGATCAGTAATGAACAATACATCGCCACGCTTAACTTCCTGCCCGTCTTCTACTTTTAACTTAGAGCCATAGGGCACATTGTAAGTAGCAATGGAACGATCGTCTTCGTCAACAATTTCAATTTTGCCATTACGACCGGTAATTATCGGTTCATTGTCCTTATTGACAACAAACCTAATATTGATAAACTTAACTTTACCATTCACTTTGGTGGTAATATCTGATTCCGAGGCAATACGTGCTGCGGTACCACCGATATGGAAGGTACGCAATGTTAACTGGGTACCAGGTTCACCAATACTTTGGGCAGCCATTACACCAACGGCTTCACCAACATCAACCATTTCACCGGTGGCCATATTGCGACCATAACACATGGCGCAAACACCTTGCTTTGACTCACAGGTCAGCTCGGTACGTACTTTAATCACCGAAATAGAAGAGTTATTGATTTTCTCAGCAATAGTTTCATCGATCAACTCGCCACGTTTACAGATTAGCTCATTGTTTACACGATCAACTACGTCTTCAGCAGCCACACGACCAAGCACGCGGTCTGCCAGAGGTTCAATAATTTCTTCACCTTCTTTTAAGTCAGTAATATCCTGACCTAAAATAGTACCGCAGTCGTGTTCCGTTACAATAACATCCTGCGCCACATCAACTAAACGACGGGTCAGGTAACCGGCATCGGCTGTTTTAAGAGCGGTATCAGCCAAACCTTTACGGGCGCCATGAGTAGAAATGAAGTATTCGATCACAGATAAACCTTCAAAGAAGTTAGCCGTAATCGGGTTCTCAATAATTTCGCCTGTTTGACCGGTTAACGATTTTTGCGGCTTGGCCATCAAACCACGCATACCAGCCAGCTGACGAATCTGCTCTTTACTACCACGGGCACCGGAATCGGACATCATATAAAGCGGATTAAAACCGTTTTTATCTTTTTGCAGTCTACGGAACATCGCTTCGGCAACATCAGCAGTTACCTTTGTCCAAATATCGATAATCTGGTTATAACGTTCACCGTCCGTGATGATTCCGTTTTCATAAAGCATTTGAATTTCATCAACTTTTTTCTGTGCCTGCTCAACAAAAACTTCTTTCTCCGGAGCCACCACAATGTCATCCAGGCCGATAGAAGCGCCGGACAGCGTAGCATAAGTAAAGCCCAGAGTTTTTAAATCATCCAAAAACTTTGCGGTTACCTCATTGCCTAATTTGCGATAGCAGATTCCAATGATGTTGGAAAGTGTCTTTTTAGACAGCAATTCATTAACAAATCCAATTCCTTCGGGAACAATTTGGTTAAAAATTATACGGCCAATGGTCGTGTCAATTAATTCACCATTAACCCGAACCTTAACCGCCGCGTGCAAGCCAACTTTACCGTTATCATGAGCAATCGCAGCTTCTTCCAATGAAGAAAACACCATTCCCTCGCCACGGCTGCCAGGCAAACGTTTGGTCAAATAGTAGCAACCTAAAACAATATCCTGACTTGGAACTGCAATAGGCACACCACTGGATGGCGACAGAATGTTGTGACTGGACAACATTAATAATTTTGTTTCCACCTGCGCTTCATAAGAAAGCGGAATGTGAACAGCCATCTGGTCACCATCAAAGTCAGCATTAAATGCCGCACAGACCAGTGGATGAATTTGAATAGCTTTACCTTCAATTAATACAGGCTGAAAGGCTTGAATTCCAAGCCGGTGCAAAGTAGGGGCCCGGTTAAGCATTACCGGATGATCATCAATGATCTCCTCTAAAATATCCCAGACCTCAGGTCCTTTACGCTCAACCAATTTTTTAGCGCTTTTTACTGTTTTTACAAAACGCCGTTCGACCAGTTTGCGAATAATAAACGGTTTAAAAAGCTCAATGGCCATTTCTTTTGGTAAACCGCATTCATGCAGCTTTAACTCAGGGCCAACTACAATCACCGAACGGCCGGAATAGTCTACACGTTTACCGAGCAGGTTTTGGCGGAAGCGCCCCTGCTTTCCTTTCAACATGTCGGAAAGCGATTTTAACGGACGGTCGCCATCGGAACGCATGGCCGTGGTTCGTTTTGAATTATCAAACAGGGAATCTACCGCTTCCTGTAACATGCGCTTTTCGTTACGCAGAATCACTTCCGGCGCACGAATTTCCAGCAATTTTTTCAAACGATTGTTACGAATAATAACCCGTCGGTACAAATCATTCAAATCGCTGGTAGCAAAACGACCGCCTTCTAATGGCACTAGAGGTCTTAATTCCGGTGGAATTACAGGAATTACATCGAGCACCATCCACTCTGGTTTATTACGATACTCTAAATTCTTTTCGCGCATGCGAAAAGCTTCAACGACTTTAAGACGTTTCAGAGCATCGGTCTTCTTCTGTTCCGAAACATCAGAGCGGATAATTTTACGCAACTCCATGGCCAGCTCTTCGACATTGAGCATTTTCAAGAGATGATGAATTGCTTCGCCGCCAATTTTGGCCACAAATTTATTGGGATCGTCATCCGCTAATTCTTCGTTCATTTCACCATGCTCATCGAGCTGGTCAAAGTATTCTTCTTCCGTAATCAGCTGTTTAAATTTTAAATTACTTTTACCAGGATTAATTACAATGTAATTTTCATAGTAGATGACCTTTTCCAAGTCTTTTGGCGACATATCCAGTAAATAGCCAATTTTAGAAGGCAATGATTTGTAAAACCAGATATGGACAACGGGAACCGCCAGGGAAATATGCCCCATGCGTTCGCGACGAACCTTTTTTTGCGTAACTTCCACACCACATCGGTCACAGATAATTCCCTTGTATCGGATGCGTTTGTATTTTCCGCAATGGCATTCCCAGTCCTTAACTGGACCAAAAATCTTTTCGCAAAAAAGTCCATCTTTTTCCGGTTTAAACGATCGGTAATTAATCGTTTCCGGCTTAGTTACCTCACCATACGACTGTTCCAAGATGTCGTTTGGTGAAGCTAAACTAATTATGATCTTATTGAACTTATTTGGACCTCTACGAATGTTCAAATTTAACACTCCTATTCTAAATTACTCTTTGGCCTAAGCCTTTTTGCATCAAACCTTTTGGTTTAAAAGCAAATAAAAGCCTCTCACATTATTAGGTGTGAGAGGCAAAATCTTAATCAGATTTTATTTATTCAAGTCGAACCTTCAAGGCTAATCCTTGCAACTCACGCACAAGGACATTAAAAGATTCTGGAATACCCGGATCGGGTAAATTCTCTCCTTTAACGATTGCCTCGTAAGTTTTGGAACGCCCGGTAACGTCATCACTCTTAACAGTTAAAATTTCCTGCAAGGTGTAAGCCGCACCGTAAGCTTCCAAAGCCCAGACTTCCATTTCACCAAAGCGCTGACCACCAAACTGAGCTTTACCACCAAGGGGTTGTTGGGTAATCAACGAGTATGGTCCAATGGAACGTGCGTGGATTTTATCATCCACAAGGTGACTTAGTTTCAGCATGTAGATTTGACCAACGGTTACCGGTTGATCAAATTTTTCACCAGTCCGGCCGTCAATCAGCTCAACTTTACCCGATTTTGGCAGACCGGCTTTTTCCATTTCTTCTAATATTTCTTCATAAGTTGCGCCATCAAAGACCGGTGTAGCGTATTTTTTATCCAATTTGTAGCCAGCCCAACCAAGGGTCGTCTCAAAAATCTGTCCCAGATTCATACGCGATGGCACACCTAAAGGATTTAACACGATGTCAACCGGCGTTCCGTCTTCCAAGAATGGCATATCTTCCATGGGCACAATTTTAGAAATAACACCTTTGTTCCCATGGCGCCCAGCCATCTTGTCACCAACTGAGAGTTTCCGTTTTTCAGCGACATAAACTTTAGCCAGCTGGGTAATTCCCGGAGGTAACTCGTCACCAACTACCAGTTTGTGTTTTTCACGCTTTACGTCGTTTTCAATATCTTGCAATACTTTCCGGTAGTCTGAATAAAGTTCACGAACAAACGTATTTTTCGGATCTTCTTCGAACCAGGTACTATTAATATCCAGGCTTTTAACATCCAGTTTGTTAAATGAATTCTCCGTTATTTTTGCTTTGGCTTTAATAGCCACTTTGCCGTTCACATAACGGATACCAACTGTAGTCATCCCTTTAAAGTGCTCGCCCAGACGCTGTGCCAGTTTCTTTTCAACGGCTTTTTTCTTCTTTTCTGCGGCCTGTTCAATTTTCTCAATCAGCTTCTTTTCTTCTTTTTTATCCTGCGAGCTCTTTTTCTTTCTGGAGAACAATCGCGTAGCAACAACAACGCCATGCATTCCCGGAGGAGCTTTCAAGCTGGCATCTTTAACGTCACCAGCCTTGTTACCAAAAATAGCTTTCAACAATTTCTCTTCTGGCGTCGGATCGGTTTCACCTTTCGGCGTTACCTTACCAATTAAAATGTCGCCTGCGTGGACTTCCGCTCCAACGCGAATAATACCGTTCTCATCCAGATCTTTGGTAGCCTCTTCACTTACATTCGGAATTTCTCTGGTTAGTTCTTCTTCACCACGCTTGGTGTCACGAACCTGTAACTCGAATTCCTGAATATGGATTGAAGTGTAAACATCATCGCGCACAATGCGATCGCTAATAATGATAGCATCTTCAAAGTTGTAGCCATGCCAGGGCATAAAAGCAACCAGCACATTACGTCCCAGAGCCAATTCGCCCTGATCAGTTGCACAACCATCTGCTAAGATGTCGCCCTTTTTAATCTTTTGGCCAACCTGAACTAACGGACGTTGATTAATAACAGTATCCTGATTAGTACGAATGAATTTCAACAAGCTGTATTCTTTGTGATCGCTAAGATCCAGCAAGCGTTCTTTTCCTGTTTTGGGTTGAGGAGGTTTATCCATTTTGATAACAATTTTTTGCGCATCAACATACTCAACCACACCATCTTCTTCTGCAATTACCAGTGTACCAGAATCGCGTGCAACTTTTGCTTCCATTCCCGTTCCAACAATAGGAGCCTCGGGCACCAGCAAAGGCACTGCCTGACGCTGCATGTTTGAACCCATCAAAGCACGGTTAGCATCATCATGTTCCAGAAATGGAATCAATGAGGCTGCCGGTGAAACAATCTGATTGGTGGCCACATCCATGTACTCAATTTCTTTTGGAGAAACCACCGGGAAATCGCCTTTTTTACGGGCTTTAACACGTTCGTTCAGAAAATTCCCTTTATCATCAATAGGAGCATTCACCTGAGCAATGGTGTAACTGTCTTCTTCCGTTGCAGAAAGATATTCAATTTTGTTGGTCACACGACCATTTTCTACTCTGCGGTACGGCGTTTCAATAAAACCAAAATCATTAATTCGGGCGTGGACACACAAGGATGAAATCAGACCAATATTCGGGCCTTCCGGAGTTTCAATAGGACACAAACGTCCGTAATGAGTGTAGTGCACGTCACGAACTTCGAAACCGGCCCGTTCTCTGGTTAACCCACCGGGGCCTAATGCAGAGAGACGCCGTTTGTGCGTAAGTTCTGCCAATGGATTGGTTTGATCCATGAACTGCGACAACTGAGACGTACCAAAAAAGGTATTAATCACTGATGAAATGGTTCTGGCATTAACCAGATCCTGCGGGGTTAACTTTTCCGCATCGCCGATATTCATACGTTCTTTAATGGTACGCGCCATACGGGCAAAACCAACGCTAAACTGCGCAGCCAGCTGTTCACCAACGGTACGCACACGGCGGTTACCCAAATGATCGATATCATCAGACGGATTAACGCCAAGACGCATGCCGATCAAATATTTCAAGATGGCGATGATGTCTTCGCGAGTTAAAACCGTCATATCGTAAGGAATATCCAAATTCAGCTTTTTATTAATACGATAACGACCTACCGCGCCCAGATCGTAACGTTTTTCATTAAAGAACATACGTTCGATTAAAGCACGCGCCGTATCAATGTCTGGTGGCTCGCCGGAGCGTAATTGTCGGTAAATAGCTTCAATTGCTTCGGCTTCTGTTTTAGCTGAATCCTTACGCAATGTATTAAGTACTAAATTCGGATTATTGATGTCCGAAGGACGTACGATTTTGAGCTTTTTAATTCCAAGTTCAAGACATTGTTCCAACAGTTCCTGAGTAATATCACGGCCTTGCTCGGCAACAATCTCACCAGTAGAAGTATCCACCACATCAGCAGCCAGCATTTGTCCGATCAAATAGGGGAATTTATCCAGCTCAATCGCGACCTCATGGCTTTCGCCAAAAGCGTTTACAATTTCTTCAACCGTCCCAAAACCGATTGCCCTTAAAAGCATGGTAACCGGAAATTTCTTTTTCCGGTCAATGTAAACAAACATGATATCATTAACGTCTGTTGTAAACTCAACCCATGACCCCCGAAACGGGATAATACGGGCTGAATAAATCGGGGTTCCGTTAGGGTGCAAGGTATCAGAAAAGAAGACACCGGGCGAACGGTGCAACTGACTGACAATCACTCTTTCAGCGCCGTTAATAATAAAGGTACCACGGGAAGTCATGTGTGGCATGTTCCCCAGGTAAACATCCTGCTCAATAAATTCCGTGAAATTATCGGTTTCGCCCGTCACGTCTTTTATCGCCAAACGCATTCTGGCCTTTAAAGGAACTGAGTAGCTTACGCCTCGTTCCTGGCATTCACGTTCACTATATTTGGGCTTATCCACATAGTATTCCACAAACTGTAATTCATAATTACCCGCACTGTCACTGATCGGAAAAACACTGTTAAAAACCGCCTGCAAGCCCTGATTCTTGCGCTTATCAGGCGGTACTGTGTTTTGCAAAAAATCTTCAAATGATTTTATCTGAACATCTAACAGATTCGGGTAATCAATTACTTGTGGAATTCGCGCAAAAGAGTGACGTTTGATATTCTTTTTACCTTTCAAAGGTACTACCTCTTATTTGAAACGTCTCAACAATTATTTAATTTCGACTACGCCACCAACTTCTTCGATCTGTTTCTTAATATCTTCTGCTTCAGCTTTTGAAACACCTTCTTTAATTGCTTTTGGTGCGTTGTCAACCAATTCTTTGGCCTCTTTAAGGCCCAACCCGGTAATTGCACGAACCACCTTAATTACCTGAATTTTTTTATCCCCAGCAGAGCTCAGGATCACATCAAATTCAGTTTTCTCTTCGGCTGCTTCGCCGGCACCAGCAGCTGGCGCAGGACCGGCAGCTACTGCTACAGGCGCAGCTGCAGTTACACCAAACTTCTCTTCGATCTCTTTGATCAACTCGGAGATTTCGAGCATTGATGCTTTTTCGAGATACTCAAGAACGTCACTTCTTGTCACGTCTGCCATCATTTACCTCCAAATTCAAATTTTATGACTCTTGTTTTTTCTCTTTTAAAGATTCTAATAATCCAACAAATTTCTGCAATGGAGCCTGCAATGTAGCGGCCAATTTGGTCATCGGCGCCTGCAACAGCCCCACAAACTGTGCCAGCAGTTCATCGCGCGAAGGCAAATCTGCCAGCTTAATCGCATCTTCTGTCCCGAATACATGGCCTTCTAAATAGGCCGCTTTCAAGTTCAACAACTTTGTCTTTTTATTGAAATCCTTGACAATTTTTACAGGAATTACCGGATCATCATAACCAATTACAAAGGAAGTTACTCCTTTCAAATAAGGATCAAGGCCTTTGATTCCGGCGTTATGCAATGCAATTTTAGCAATGCGGTTCTTCAAAACTTTATATTCAATATTCGATTCGCGAAATTGTTTACGCAAACCATTAACCGTTTGTACATCAATACCGGTGTAATCAGTCAAATAAATGCCCTTGGCATTTTTAAACTTCTCGGTATACTCTTCTACAATTGCGATTTTTTTTGCTGTTGCCATTTGTCGATCCCTAGTTTACTTATTTTGAATAGGTAGATGCATTTCGATCGATAAAGATTCCCGGCCCCATGGTACTGGAAAGCGCAATCGATTTAAGATAGGTTCCTTTTGCGGCGGCCGGCTTTAAACGAATTACCGCATTCACAAAAGTTTTTACATTATCAATTATCTTTTCTTCATCGAAGGACACTTTTGCCACACCAGAATGAACAATACCGGTTTTATCAACCCGGAAATCGATTTTACCTGCTTTAATTTCTTTTACAGCCTTTGCCACATCCATGGTAACGGTTCCACTTTTGGGGTTAGGCATTAAACCGCGTGCCCCCAATATCCGTCCCAGGCGTCCAACCTTGCTCATCACATCAGGCGTTGCAACGGCTACATCAAAATCCAGCCAGCCTTTATTGATCTGTTCAATATATTCATCCAGACCGGCATAGTCTGCACCGGCATCCAAAGCTTCCTGAACTTTTTCGCCTTTAGCAAAAACCAGAACGCGAACCTTTTTGCCAGTACCATGCGGTAAAACGACTGTACCTCTAACCATCTGATCTGCATGGCGCGGGTCAACACCAAGCCGCATGGCAATTTCCACAGTTTCATCAAATTTAGCTGTTGCAACTTCTTTTAAAAGTTTAACGGCTTCTTCCAAACTGTATTCTTTATTTTTGTCAATTTTGGCGATGAGCTCACGGTAACGTTTACTTCGCTTCATTCTTACCCCATCTAAAATTTTTGGACATTTATTCCACTACTATACCCATACTGCGCGCAGTTCCTTCAATCATGCGCATAGCAGATTCAATATCAGAAGCATTCAAGTCAGGCATCTTCATCTCAGCGATTTTCCGAACCTGCTCCTTTGTCACCTTGCCTACTTTTTTTAGATTAGGTTCACCTGAACCTTTTTCTAACTTCGCCTCTTTTAAAAGGAGATCAGAGGCAGGCGGTGTTTTGGTAATAAATGAAAAGGATCGGTCGGCATAAACAGTAATTTCAACCGGAATAACATAACCTGCTTTATCTTGCGTTTGCGCATTAAAGGCTTTACAAAACTCCATAATATTCACGCCATGCTGCCCAAGTGCTGGACCAACAGGAGGGGAAGGCTTTGCCTGCCCGGCAGGAATTTGCAATTTTATTTTGCCTGCTACTTTTTTTGCCATAACTGTCTAACCTCTTTAATTTCTCGATTACTTTTCCAGCTCAACCTGCAAAAAATCTAATTCAACGGGTGTCGGCCTTCCAAAAATACTAATATTGACCTTCACCTTATTTTTCTCTTCATTAATCTCTTCAACAAATCCAGTAAAATCGTTAAAAGGGCCGTCAATTACACGAATCGGATCGCCAACCTTAAACGGCACTGAAACCTTACCTTTAACTTCGGTCTCTTTGCTTTTTTCAATCTTACTCAAAATCGACTTAACTTCTGATTCACGAAGCGGTGTAGGTTGATTTTTGGGGCCAACAAAACTAACCACACCAGGAGCATTTTCAATAATATGCTTGGTCTGGCTGTCCATAACCATCTCAATAATCATATAGCCAGGAAAGAACACACGATTTTTAACGCGTTTCTTTCCGTCTTTCATTTCAATTATATTTTCTGAGGGAATGATAATATGGCCGACCTTGTCTTTAATACCCTGCAACTTAATTTCGTGCTCAATATGGGCTTTGGCCAGCGCCTCTTTACCAGAAAACACCCTCAGCGCATACCACTTTTTTTCACTCACCTTTACACCAACCTCACCATCATCAATAAAATATTTTAACTACCTGGGAGATAAGCAAATCAGCTAAAAATATGTAAAGCGTAAACAACAAACTTACCACAACAACAATTACGGTCGAATTAACCAACTCATGATGTGTTGGCCAACTCACCTTACTCATTTCCACTTTAACTTCGTCTAAAAATTTTTTGATCTTTTTAAACATCCTATTTCCCAATTCAGTTAAGTCAAAAAAAAATCAGCAGGCGTGGAGGGACTCGAACCCCCAACCCCTGGTTTTGGAGACCAGTGCTCTAGCCAATTGAGCTACACGCCTAGCTGATGAGTATTTTACCTTGTTTCCTTATGCATTGTACGCGCATTACAACGGGGGCAGTATTTCTTATATTCTATACGTCCGCTGTGTTTACGTTTATTTTTAGTCGTCGTATAATTACGACTTTTGCATTGCGTACATTCGAGCGTAATAATATCTCTCACGGCTTCTAACCTTTACTATTCAATAATTTCCGTAACAACACCTGCACCTACGGTACG
>JAGHBR010000507.1 GCA_021160885.1 Caldisericaceae bacterium | reverse complement strand
GTCAGACACTGCCTTCTTCAAGCCCATTCAACCAATTAAGTATTAAACCATGCTGCGCAGGGAATGGAAATGTTTCCACGCGTTAAGATTACGTCCTGCAAACCATTGCTGTGGTTCTCCCGTCCCTTTCCAAAGGGAAGGGAGTAAGAGGGATGTGTTTAAAAAAATGTAATTCAAAACAGCAATGCTTTTGCATCAACACAGTCGACACACTCCAAAATCCACCCTACCCTTAACCCTTATACTCTTACACTCTTAACCCTGAGCCTGTGGCTACAGTCTTTTCCAACTCCTTTTAACCATTCAACCAAAGAACTCTTAACCCTTAAACCCTAACACACTTAACTTTTTAAACCTGCCGAATACCTACCAAATCTCCCAAAATTTACAAAAGATTTTTATCAAGAACTGCCTTAACAAAAGGCAAAAAAACGCAGTCTGGAACAAATTTCTTTGCATTTGTTAAAATTTGTTGTGAACTTTAGCGTTTAATTAAACTGGATTCCGAATGATGAAAAAACAATGGAAAGTAATTGAGCTTCTGCAAACAGTAAGTGATTTTCTAAAAGAAAAGGATATTGAAAATCCCCGTTTAAACGCAGAACTGCTGTTGGGTAAAGTGTTAAATTTAAAACGCGTGGAACTCTACCTAGCCTTTGAACGCCCGCTAAGCGAAGAAGAAGTCGCTCAATACCGCGAGCTGGTCAGGCGCAGGGCCCGCCATGAACCATTGCAATACATTTTAGAAGAAACGGAGTTTATGGGCCTGCCATTTAAGATCAGGCCGGGCGTCTTAATTCCACGTCCGGAAACCGAACTTTTAGTGGAACAGATTTTAATATTGAAAAGCGATTTCACGCAACCTCCTGTCATTATTGATGTAGGCACTGGTAGCGGTTGTATTGCTATTAGCCTTGCTCATTATTGGCCGCAAGCACAAATTTTTGCCACTGATATTTCGACCAAATCACTGGAAGTTTGCACACAAAACATGGAACTAAATCAGCTAAACGGACGTGTAACAACCAAATTTCATGATGTGTTAAAGGCCTGGCCGGACGAATTACCGAAAACTTTTGATATTTTGGTCTCAAATCCGCCCTATATTGCAATTGATGAAATAAAAACGCTACCAAAAGAAGTTAAACAATATGAACCCGTGGAAGCCTTATCCGATCAGGCTGATGGTTTGCTTTTTTACCGTCGATTTTTTCAGATGGTTAAGGAGGATGAAATACAACCGGCCTATTTATTTTTTGAGCTAAGCGGCTCGCAACCCGAAAAAATAATTGAACAGGCACAACAGGCTGATATCGGAGAAATTGAAGTTTTTGAAGATTTAAACAACATTAAAAGGATATTAAAAATAAGAGTAAAAAAATGACTAAAAAGAAAAAGAATAAATTTAAAAACAAAATTGTCCAATTATTAAAGAAATCACCGGGCACGGTATTAAGTCGCAAAGACATAAGCCATGCCCTCAATGTGCACAAACAGGATTACAACCTGTTCCATTCCGCTTTGCAGTCTCTGGTAAAAGAAGGCAAAATCGTACACGTTAAAAAACATCAGTACGCGCTAAAGCAGGTTAGTCAGCGCTATGTGGGCGAATTGCGCACCACACGCGCCGGCTTTGGCTTTGTAAATGTAGAGGACGAAGATTTTGAAGTCTTTGTTGCCCAGCCGAATTTAAATCGCGCTTTTGATCGCGACATCGTAGAAGTGCAACTGTACGCCGCAAGTCGGGGCAAACGGCTGGAAGGCTTTGTACGGCGCGTGGTCAAACGTTTCCGCGAATTCATCGTTGGCACCTACCATAAAAATCCCTATTACAGTTACGTGGCGCCCGATGATCCCAAAATTTACCGTGACATCATTATTCCGCCGGAACAGGCCTTAAACGCCGAAGACGGCCAGAAAGTGATTGTTAAGTTTGAAGGCTGGGAACGCAACGAACACAATCCGGTTGGTTCCATTATTGAAATTCTCGGCGACCAGGACACACCCGGTGTGGACATTGTTTCCATCGCCTATTCTTACAACCTGCCTATTCGCTTTTCGGCACAGGTCCAAAAAGACGCACAAAAGGCCCCGGCAGGAATCCGTCCGGAAGATCTGAAAGGTCGCCTAGACCTGCGCAATGAAATCTGTTTTACCATTGACCCGGACGACGCTAAAGACTTTGATGATGCCATTTCGTTAAAGATGTTAAAAAACGGCAATTTTGAATTGGGCGTGCACATTGCAGACGTAAGCCATTACGTTAAACCAGATACGGCGCTGGACAAAGAAGCCTTCCGCAGGGGGACCAGTGTGTACATGGTGGATCGTGTGGTTCCCATGTTGCCCGAACGCCTTTCCAATGAGCTGTGCAGTCTCCGGCCCAACGAAGATCGTTTGACTTTTTCCTGCATTATGGAAATCGATCGTCAGGGCGAAGTGGTTAATTACAAAATTACACCCTCGGTCATCAACAGCAAACGACGTTACAGCTACGAAGAAGTGCAGGAAATTCTGGATGGCAAGGCCAATGATTCCTTTGCCAAAATTTTAAAACAGATGGATGCCCTGCGCGAAATTTTAATGAACAAGCGTTTCACTGAAGGTGGTATCGATTTTGATACACCTGAAGTAAAATTCATCCTGGATGAAAAAGGTACACCGGTTAAAATTGTTCCTAAAACCCGCCTGAACAGCCATCGTCTGGTGGAAGAATTTATGCTGATCGCCAACAAAACCGTTGCTCAGCACATTAAAAAGATCAGCCCCAATAAGCAAGCGCCACTGCCCTTTATTTACCGCGTGCACGAAAAACCAGATGAAGAAAAAATGAACCGCTTTTTCAATTTTCTATCGGCCATGGAGGTGCCATTTAAACCAGTTAAACGTGTCACTTCAAGGTACATGCAAAACTTACTGTCCTCTATTAAGGGCACTAAAGAAGAAGTGATTATTGAAGAAGTCGCTTTACGCAGCATGATGAAAGCCGTTTACTCGGAACAGAATATTGGCCACTTTGGGCTGGGTTTTAAAGATTACACGCATTTTACTTCACCTATTCGCCGTTATCCCGACCTGGTGGTGCATCGCCTGTTGCGTCAATATTCTGCGGATGGTCAGAAATTGAAGAGTAAAGGTTTGAAAAAGGCCTTGCACAAAATTGCTACGCAATCCACCAAAATGGAACGACTGGCCATGGAAGCCGAACGTGAGTCCATTAAATTAAAACAATTGGAATACATTGAAAAATACATCGGCGAAGAATTTGAGGGGCTTGTTTCCGGCGTTCAGGCCTTTGGCGTGTTTGTGGAATTAAAGAACATTTTTGTGGAAGGAATTATTCCCATAGAAACTTTAACCGACGACTTTTACATTTACGATGAGCCGACGTTCAGTTTGATCGGTCGTGACACAAGCACCACAATTCGTCTGGGCGATGAAGTTCGCATTCGCGTGGAAGAAGTTGATTTTGAACGCCGTCGGGCGCGCTTTAGCCTGCTGGAAAACATCAGCGATGAACCGGGACGCAGCGAACACCGTACCCATCTTTTAAAAGAGCAAACCAAGCAACCGAAAAGACTTGACCGCTCACGCCGGAAGCGGTAATAGGTGCCCAGGGTAAAGAGGTTAAGGGTGTAATGGTTGAAGGGTTAAGGGTATTTTGGTTGAATAGGTGAATGGCAAAAAGGCATAATGGATTATTTAAAATTTGTTTAAAAAGTAACAATGAGTATCCTAAAAATAGTTTAAAAAGTATTTCCTGATTTTTAAACATTTTAAAAGAATAATTTTGAGTTAATTATCACTTGGTAAAATTATACTAAAGTTACTAAAAAATGTCAAATTGGGCGTACGCATCCTTTCTTTGTTAATTTAACAGTTATTTGCTTATTAAGAAAGGATGCCATTTAATGCTGTAATCACCGTTACAGCATTTTTCCCCCTTTTCTGGCGTTAATTATTAAATTTTTCTTTTTTGGACTTGTCAAGGGTTTCCTTGATTAAGAGGCTTTATTATCCTCCCTTGATAAGTCCAAAAAAGTTAATATCTTGTCAAAACGCAAGAAAAGGGCAAAGGGGCAACTGCACACCGAACGCCCCGCTGACTTTTAAACATAACACCTATTCAACTATTCAACAACTCTCGTGCATGGGCCAGGCGTTGGCGATTTTTTTCTGTGTCCGGAAAGTCCTTTTGATGTTTTAAGATCAGTCTGGCAAGCTGTTTTGCCTGCTGTGTTTGTCCCAGCCGCTTGTAAACTTCGGCCAGACGCACCTGACAATCAAGCCAGTGTGAGGGATTCGATTCGGGATGGCTTTTGATTAATTTGAGCAGGTGGCTGTAAGCTTTAATTGCTTTATGGTATTGATGACTTTTAAAAAAAACGTGCGCATAGGCCCACCACATGAACTGGCTTTGCGGAAATTTTTGAATTCCTTGCTCCGCGTACTTCTGGGCTTCAGCGTAGTGTTTGTAATCGATTAAAATGTAAACCAGTTGGTGCAGAGCCATGTAACGGCTGTTAGATGAAGTGCGCATGGCGCGTTTAATATCGGCGATGCCTTCTTCCCTTAAATCCTTCAAAAAGGGCAGCCAGAGCACAGCTTTTAATTTGGTGCTGCGCCAGTATTTGTAAGTGCCCAGGCCCAGATAAGCCTCGAACAAGGTAGAATCTAATTTTGTGCAGGCCGTTAAATCATCGATGGCTTTTAATCCGTTTTTTAAGGCTTTAAACCACTGTCCGTTTTGTCCCTGAAAAAAGCCCAGATAGCCATAAGCGCTGCCACGGTAAAAATAAAGTCGGGCTAACAGGCTGTCGGGCAGATTTGGCTGATCCAACTGCTGATTTACTTTGTTAATAATAAAGTGAAGCAGGCGCGTAAAACGGCCTGCTTGATCATTCGACTCGTAATGGGTCATTCTGGAATTTAAAACAGATGCCAGGTAAAGGCAGGGCGCCAGGGCGCTGTCCGTTTCGGCAATCTTCTGATTGACCAGGGCTTCGGCCTTTTTAAAGTAGCCGTCAATGGTCAGAGACGTAACCTGTTCAATCCAGGGTTGTTGTGCAAAACTTAAAGAACCCCAAAAGATCAACCATGAACTGCAGAGCAGAAAAATGTGTCGTTTTGTATTCATTAACGTAATACCGTAATTTTACCTGTGTAATTAAAGCCTTGCGCTTTAACCTTAAAAAAGTAAATGCCAGATGTCACCCGTCGGCCATGGCGATCTTTTAAATCCCAATCAATCGCATTGCCTGAATCGCCATGTAAAGTTTTTATTTTCTGGCCTAAAATATTAAAAATTGTTACCTGGCTGGCCGCCGGCAGGTAAAGAAAAGTAACGCCCTGTGTTGAATTTTGCACTTTAACCGGATTATTCTTTACGCTGATGGGCGCTCTGGTTAAACGGTAGTTCAGCTGTGTCAATTCCTGATCTGTAGCATTGGTAACTACCGCAATCAAAGGCTGGGAACTGTTCTGGCTAAAGATCTGGCCGCGTCCAAAACTGGTGGGTTTAAGTAGTTGTTGTCCGTCGGCAATATGCGTCAATCTACCGCCTCTTTCATTGCATGTCATCACCGCCTGGTAAACGCCACTGTTTTCCACATAAAGCATGTTAAATCGCATATGCAGAGGCAGCAGTGGATTGTCTAACCAGTTTGGCGAATACTTAATACGAAACTGATTAAACAGGGCCGCATCCTTAAAAAATTGACCTTGCTGGCCTTTGCTTCCGGTAAAATAGAAATAGCCGGCGTACTCGGCAAAACAATCGGCAAAAGAGGACTGATATTCCTCCAGAGTGTAATCGATGGCCTGCAGAGCAGGGTAGGGAATCATGTTTTGCCATATCTGTCGCAAAATATTCACACCAAACTTCTGCGTAATCAATTGCAAAAAAAGCGCATTGGCATATTCCGTATTGCCATCAGCCTGATCAAAGGCTTTGGCTTCAAGATTGGGAATTAAACGATTGACATATTGCACGTAATCATTGATTTCATCGTAAACATAGTCTTCCATAAACGTTGAGGACATTTCAAGAAAAAAGAGATCAGGATAATCTAAAATTCCATTTTCAATTTTCCAGCGCAATTGATACCCCAATTGAATGGCATGGTGGAATTCATGGGCGGCTGTTACCTTTAGTCCTTCCAGCCCGTTGCTGGCAAAGCTGGCGGACTGGTAATTATTGTGCAATTCTAAGTAGCTAACGTAATTGTAGCCGGGTAATGAAGGGATGTCTTCGTTGTAATTAAAACTGGTCAAACCGTAATAAGGCATATTGCTGAAAAAAACCGGGTAACTCTGGACAGGATTGCCATCAAAATCTGGCGGGGGATTAAAGCCCAGTTGATCGATTTCTACTTGCCACACATGGTCTAAAATTACCGCAGCCGAATCGATGTAATCGGGAATGCCATTGCCCAGACTGTCTTTGGCTGGCACGGCGTGTAAGCCTGTTAAATCGTAATGCAGCGTAAAATGCCCGGAAGGACTGACCATCTGGTACTGGCGTTCAGGCATGGG
>JAGHBR010000056.1 GCA_021160885.1 Caldisericaceae bacterium | reverse complement strand
GACATCACGGTGGCTCTTGGAGCCAAACCACCTTCTAAAATTTCATCCCAGCCAATCAGCTTTTTCCCTTTTGAATTAATATATTTTTCCATCCGCTTAATAAAATAAGATTGTAATTCTTCTTCTGTCTGCAATCCTTCTTCTTTCATCCTGCGCTGGCAATCCGGACAATTTCTCCAATTTGTCTTGTCCGCTTCATCTCCGCCAATGTGAATGTAATCTCCGGGAAACAATTCCATCACTTCATCTAAAATATCCTGTAAAAATTGGAAAGTACTGTCTTTGCCTGCACAAAAAATATCTTTGATGGGCCAGTATCCTCCGGGCAGAACGGTAAAAGGCCCGCCAGTACAGGAAAATTGAGGATAAGCAGCTAGCACGGCTCTGGTATGTCCAGGCATCTCAATTTCAGGCACAATCGTAATAAAACGCTCCCGGGCGTACTGCACAATCTCTCTGATATCTTCTTGACTGTAATAACCGCCATAAGTGGCTTCTTCACCCGGCTTTTGCTCTTCTCTGGCATTCCAGGGCTTATCTTCCCGGTCAACGCGCCAGGCACCGATTTCTGTTAATTTTGGATATTTTTTGATTTCTAAACGCCAGCCCTGATCATCGCCCAGATGCCAGTGAAAGCGATTCATTTTATGCATGGCTAAATAATCGATAAATTGTTTAACAAACGTCTTGTCAAAAAAGTGACGCGAGACATCCAGCATCATTCCCCGCCAGACAAAACGTGGCTTATCAGATATTTTTAAGCAGGGAATCTCAATTTGTTTTTTTGAAAAATGGCCTTTTTCAAATTCGGGCGGCAGCAGTTGGCGTAAAGTCTGAAAAGCATAAAAAACACCATCCCCGTCAGCCGCGGCAATCTGAATTCGTTCTATTGAAATTATTAGCTGGTAACCTTCAGATGGTAATTCGTCATTAAGCTTCACCTGAATAAATGGCTCAGTTTTCGCATCAATGTTTGTAATGACGGGTACCGCACTTCCCCATCCTTTTTGAATCAATTCTTTCCAGAACTTCAAGGCTATTTTGACTTGCTCATTTTGCGTCTCAAGGAAAATTTTGGTTGATGGGCTTAAAACAAATTTTCCTTTTTCTATTATGATTCGTTCTGGTTTTGGAATAATGGGTACCACGTGTTCTTTCACCTCCTTTTTTTCCTGAAAAATAACCGCACAGGCTGCAAAAAAGACAGTAAAGACAAAAATCAAAATAATTCTGAAGACAGGCATTTTTTTGATTCCTTATTTAACTTTTACCATTTTACCAGATATTTTTTGATTTTCAGATGCAATGTTGAAAATATAGAGTCCTGATGCATAATTAAAGCCACCCCACTGAATTTGCTGTAATCCGGCCTGCGAAATTAACAGGCTTTTGGAATCAATCAGTCTGCCCAGCGGATCGAAAAACTTGAAAGAGAAATCTTCCCGGCCGATGGGCAATAAAACGAATGGTGGTTGAAGGGTTAAACGGATTTGGGAAATTCCCGATTAATTCCAATTCGACCGGCATAGCCCAGTCTTTATTGGAGATGTAAGTAGGTGTGGCGTAATTGCTCTGAGCCAGATGGTAGGGATACAAATGTCCAAGAGCCACATACCAGACATCCTTTCTATTGGAAATGTAGGCCAGATGATCGGTAGTGTAGCTTTTATCCCACTCCACCACATTGGGATGAAACATTAAATGGTAAACGGTTTGATTATCATAGGCATAATTAAAAGCTCCGTTCAGTTCATTGATATCATTTGTCCCAATGCCCCAGCCTAATTGCGACTTAGGGGGATCCATGGCCTTGCTAACGCCAATTCTTCCAAATGTTTTTGTTTTTTCATCCCATTCCGAAAAACCATAAAAGTCTGGATAATACATCCGGTTTACCAGATATTTACCGACACCAATCAGAGAGTCAATAACAGTATCGCTGTAACCATGCGGCGCAATGTAAGAATACACATACTCATGTTTTCCATTGCTGAATAACGTTGGTAAATTGAGTTGATCAATGATTTCCTGACGCGAATCGAGTACTTCATATTCATAATCTGAATAGGGCTTGGGATCGGGATGCGTATTTGTATGAGAGCCCACTTCAATAAGCCCGCTGCCTACCTGACTCTGTAAAAAATTCCAGGTCGAACTATTACAGGCAGCAGGATTGGTAGCCAGCGTTAACCAGAGATTGTAACTGCGCGTATGACCTATGGACGTTTCGAACTTACTTTTACTCCAGGAAGCCATGTCATCGGCGCTTAAAGTAACGGCAGCATGGCGATTATCATAAAAGCGTGTAATTTCTTTGAAAACTGTGGGGATGGTTTGCCCATACTGATCAATGACACGGATGTAAATAGAATCACTGATTTCGTTGAAGCCCACGGAAATAAAAGCTTCATTCTGATCATACTCAAAACGGGCAGCCCATTTGGCGTTAAAAAAATCGTCGGCAGATCGAGGAAAGATCATTTGCCATGAACGCGTCTTTGTAAAGCGCACCTGAGCTTTTAGATTTTGACTATCCTCGGGCAACATGAGCTTAAACGTTAAAGGGTACGAAAAACCGTAATCCACGTGCATTGCAGAATCAATAGTCACTTCCAATTCATTTTGCTGATTGTTTTGAATAAAGATAAAAGGTTTAATGGACCACAAGTTCGTGCTTAATATAAGACAAAAAAAGATAGCCATTTTTTTCATGATAATTGTCCTCTTTAATGGAAAG
>JAGHBR010000201.1 GCA_021160885.1 Caldisericaceae bacterium | reverse complement strand
CATTCTGGGCAGTTACCATCACTCCATTTTCTATATTCAAAAATACGTGGAAAAACCCGGCCGGGATATCCGCTCCTTTGTCGTTGGTGATGAATGTATTGCGGCTATTTACCGTAGTTCTGAACACTGGATCACCAATACGGCACGCGGCGGAAAAGCAACCAACTGTCCGGTCACAGCTGAAATAGCTGAAATTTCACTTAAAGCTGCCAGCGCAGTCGGCGGCGGCGTGGTAGCCATCGATCTGTTTGAAACTGAAGATGGCCTTCTGGTTAATGAAGTCAACTACACCATGGAATTCAAGAACAGCATCGACACTACCGGGGTCAACATTCCGGCCAAAATTGTGGATTATGTGTTACAAGTAGCCAGGGAGGGGCGATGAACAAAATTACTGCATCGATTGTCGGGGCTTCAGGTTATGCTGGAGGTGAATTGTTACGTCTGCTGCTCTTTCATCAGCATGTTGAAGTAAAACAGGTGACATCCGAACGCTATTTCGGAAAATTTGTTCACAAAGTACATCCCAATCTGCGTGGACAAACCACGCTTAAATTCTGCAGTATGGAAGATTTACAACCTTGTGATGTCCTGTTTCTTTGCCTGCCACACGGCGAAGCACAAAAACGAATCGATCAATTCTTACTATTAGCTAAACGCATCATTGATTTAAGCGCGGATTTTCGTCTGCAGGACGCTGAGGTTTATCGCCTGTGGTACGGCCATGACCATCTTAAGCCTGAACTGTTGCCGGAGTTTGTTTACGGCATTCCGGAGCTGCATCGGGAAGAGATGGAAAAGGCCCATTTGATTTCCAGCGCCGGCTGTAATGCCACCGCTACCATTCTGGCCTTATTCCCACTTTTTAAAGAAGGCCTAGCAGAACAGGAGCGCACTGTAGTGGAGGTAAAAGTCGGTTCCAGTGAAGCGGGCAACAAAGCCAATGAAGGTTCGCACCATCCCATTCGTCACGGTTGTGTGCGCTCATTTAAAGCAACCGGGCACCGGCATCAGGCAGAAATTGTGCAAGAGCTTAGCTTTCAGGGACCGATTAGCGTTTATTTTTCTGCCACCGCCATCGAAATGGTGCGCGGTGTGCTGGCTACCTGCCATGTTTTTTTGAAACAAGAGGTAACAGAAAAAGACATCTGGAAAGTTTACCGTAAATATTTTACCAATGAACCATTTTTGCGCATTATTAAAGAGCGCGACGGAGTGTACCGTTACCCCGAGCCAAAACTGTTAGCCGGTACCAATTTTTGTGATGTCGGTTTCGAACTCGATGCTTCCGCTAAGCGTCTGGTGGTCATCAGCGCCATCGATAATTTGATGAAAGGGGCTGCCGGACAGGCTTTGCAAGCCATGAACATCATGTTGGGCTTTACGGAAACCATGGGCTTGGAATTCCCGGGGCTGCATCCTATTTGATTTTCTGGGAAAATTGGAGCGGTAATAAAGTTTTGGAATGCATCGACTAATTAGTTGAATGGTTTGTTGGTTGAATTGTTGAATAGTAAAAAAACTTAATAGCTGCGGGGCTCAAAAGTTTAAGTTGTAAGAGTATAAGGGTAAAGAGTAAGGAAGGGGCAGTGGCGTGCATCAACTGTGTCTATGTAATAAACTCAGTATCTGATTTATTTTCGGCAACAATGATATGCCCATTTTAATTCCCCCCATAACTGTGAAGAGGGAAGAGGATTTCGTATTTCGAAATTCGAATTTTCTAAACTTCGGGCTGGATCAAAGATCAAATTTAGTAAAGGGTAGGGGATGCTTTGTAGTGGTTAAACCCCATCCTTCTAACTCCCTTACATTACCAAAGTGAAGGGAGAACCGCGGTGCTGATTTGTAGAGATTGACCTAAAAGCTTGAAACCATTTCCCTTCCCTGCTGGCAGGCAAAGGTGATAGATCCACAAAATTCATTACGCTGTCACACGTTACTCGTCACTCGTTACTTGTTACCAATTACTTTAAAAAAATCAGTGCTAATCTGTGAAAATCAGTGACTAAAATACAGTTTTTGATTTGAAGATAAGGCAAATGGCAAAACAGCTGTTTAATGGGAATTAAGGAGAAAGCACATTCAGCCCTAAAAATTTAAGATGTAAAAAATGTAGCCCCTGGCAAGCCGCCATCAAAAATTTCTTTACGGCTGTCGTTCTTGATATTTCAACCAGTCAAAAGAATTCCAATTAAAATAAATGGAAACGGTTAACGTAAGATAATCAATTTTTTGTACACCTGAAACTTCTTACTTTTTAGCCCATAAAAATAAACTCCTGAACTCACCGCCCTCTGGTGTTCGTCTCTGCTGTCCCAGTGTAATTCGTTCCAACCCGGCTTTGGAACGTCAATTTCGAATGTCTTAATCCTTTGTCCCTGTGGGTTAAAAATCTCCATAGAAAGCTCATTATCTTCAAAACCGTTGGGCACAAAGAAACGAATTTTAGTTTGCTGATTGAAAGGATTCGGAAAATTTTGTAATAAGGATACGGTGTGTGGAACAAGCATTTCAGGAATAGTTACAGCAAGCGGGCCATGGCGTTTGGTTTTGCCGGTTAGTGAAACATTTTCCAATAAATAAAAATAGGTTGAATCAGGCTTCAGATTGGTGGTGTCTGTGAATGAATAGCTCTTTCCTGTGGAAGAATTGCCCAAACCTTTTAACTGTTCATTGGTTTTAAATGAGGCAATTAGACTAAAATCTTTTGCTTCTTGCCTGGCGCGATAAACATTAAAGCCCAGATTTTCTACTTCGGAAGCCGTTTTCCAGAAAAGCTGTACGCCGTTTTGAACTAATTTTGCGTTGAAGAAAGTTAAAGTCACAGGTAATGATTGATCTGACAACTGTGCGGCCGTAGCTGCGTTAACCCGTCCCGCGCCCAGTTTACCAACGTAAGAAGGATTTAACGCATCAATATCATCGGCGCTGTCAAATAACATCTGTTCAACTTGCGGGGCGCTTAAATTTGGATTGTGAGACCAGATTAGGGCAGCCACATAGGCGGCAATGGGTGTGGCCATTGAGGTACCACTTTCTGAATCATAATAATCATTTTGCGGATCATTATAATCATGATAAGTGGAATAGATATTATTACCAGGCGCAGAAATATCGACCCAGGCGCCATAGTTAGAAAAGCTGGCTTTTTCATCATTTTCGTCTGTAGCTGCCACAGCGATTACATCATTTCGGCCTGTTAGATAGTCGGTCTGATCAACGTCATCGTTGCCGGCTGCTTTAAAAATCAGACGAACGCGGTTTGAAGGCCCTAAATTGGAAGTGGTATTGTAAAGGAAATAGTTAACCGCATCTTCTAAACTTTGGGTTTGTGAACTACCCCAACTACAACTGGCAATTTTAGCGCCATTATCTGCTGCATAGATGAAGGCATTAGCGGCAAAATCCATATTAACGTAACCAGTCACAAAAAGGCCTAAAAACAAATCAGTCCACCCGATCCGTAGCGCCATAATTTGAACCCCATTTCCTCTCTGGTTGCCATCTTCTCCCCAACCTCCGGAAACCGAACAAACGCCCAAATTGTTGTTATTAAGCGCTGCCACATTGCCGGCACAATGCGTTCCATGACCATTATGATCCCTGGGATCGTTATCTTCAATATCATAATCATCTCCTACATCATAATAATTAGGATTTCCAGTAACAAAATCCCAGCCAATCCAGTCATCGATTTTGCCATTGTTGTCATCATCAATTCCGCTTAAACCATTTTTTTCAGCCCAGTTGATCCACATATTGCCGCGACTATTTTCTGGATTATTGTAAGAGGCATTGGCGCCTCCTAAATCTTTATGAAAATACCGTACACCGGTGTCCATTACTGCTACAATGATATTGCTATCACCGGTTGCGATATCCCAGGCAGCGTAGGCATCCATATCATGGTCGTTGGATTGTTCAATATGCCATTGTGAACTTACCGATGGATCATTGGGCGTTCGGTCGAGCTCAACAATGACGGAAGGTTCGGCGTAAAGCGCTACTGGTAACTTTTTGTAGGCATTAATCAGTTGAGGAATATCCTGCTCCTGGCTAAAACGGATCCGCAACCATTGATCCAGAGTAACCGGACGTTCTGCAGAACCTTTATGTTTAAAGAAAGGAAAGAGTCGTTTAATTTTACTTGCATGGTACAATTGATTAAGCGAATCAAGGGTTGCAATTCCGGTTAAGCCATGGGAAAATTTTTGCTCGTCAAGCTGGCTCAGAGAAGTACGATCAATTTTAATAAGCAGGACATCAGGTAAATAATTTTGAGCAAAAAGAGTAGTGGCTATTAAAAGAAAAAGAATTAAACGCATGATCTCTCCCCAATACAGATTAAAACTACTTGTTTTTTAATTTAAAAATTATTAAATCATTTAGAAATTAGTCATTTTAAGGGGAAGGTACAGTTTCATGCGTCACATTTTTAGGCTTTTTCAGATAATGATCATGGTCTTGTTGTGGACTAATGTTATTTATTCCCAGTCCATTACCTTTACTGACTTCCCGGCTCATCTGCAACTTTATCCCCGCGATGGGCAGGATTCGGCAATTGTTGCTGTAAGGGGATGGGTGACATCGCAAGAATATGAGAGCATTACCTTAAAAGTATTCCAAAACTCAGATTTGTGGAAAGAACAATCCCAGAATCTGTCTTTTAACAATTCAAAGGCTGAGTTTGCCTTCAATCCCAAAATCGTGGCTGGTTTGTATGAATACCGTTTTGAAATCTGGCTGGATGAACAATTGGCAGCAGAAGAAGATAGCATCGTTTGCGGCGATGTGTTTTTAATTAATGGGCAATCCAATTCGCATCCCAATGCCAGCAGTTACAATTTTAAAAGCGAATTTTGTCGAAGTTTTGGTAAGCACACTAATTATGATGATTATGATCCGGCCGATACGACCTGGGGGCTTTCAACTCCAAGAGGCTGGTGCAGCGATTGTGATTACGCTGTGGGAACCTGGGGATTGCGTTTACAACAAATCATTTTAGAAAAGTATCAGATGCCCACCTGTTTTATTAATGGCGGCAGTGGTGGCTCAAACATTTCTTACAATCTACCGGATTCAAATGATCACATGAATTTAACAACAACTTACGGACGTCTTTTGTATCGGGCAACCAAAGCTCATGTGCAAAATCACGTTAAAGCAATTTTTTGGCATCAGGGTGAATCGGATTCCAACACGCCGGATGCCGATTACTACACTGCACGGTTTGACACCCTGTACAATGCATGGAAAACAGATTACCAGCCTTTGACTAAAGTTTATGTGTTCCAATTACATCCCGGAACCTGTGGTAGTGACCGCCAGTCAGATGTACGTGAAATACAGCGTAATTTTAAGAAAACTTACAACAACGTTCATGTGATGGCAACCTGTGGTCTGGTCGGCCATGATGGTTGCCATTACAACGATGATGGTTATTTACAAATGGCAGCCTGGGTTTTTCGATTGGTGGCCAGAGATTTTTACCATGCCACAGACACAGTAAATATTGAAGCACCAGACATTCGCGAAGTGTATTACCAGAATACCAATCACACGGCCATTGCCATTGAATATGATCAACCGGTTATCTGGCCTGAAGATACTTTAAATCATTCCATGAAAGATTATTTTTACTTAGATGATGATTTTGGCTTTGTTAAAAAAGGTTACACCATTAACAATGGATACACCGTGGTACTTGAGCTCACAACTTCATTGAATGCCCGGCTATTAACCTATCTACCAAATGCAACGTACAATCGTTTACCCACGGCTGCTTATGAGGGCCCGTGGATTAGAAATGAACGTGGAGTAGGGGCATTGTCTTTTTATCATTTACCTATTGAATCAGGCCCTTCTAAAATCTGGGAACGACGGGCGTTACCGGTTCGCCTGTCTTTAAAAACCTATCCCAATCCAACCAATGCAGGGGGTCGGTTGATACTCTCGGTTCAACGGCCCGGTCATCTAAAAATCTCAATTTTTGATATTGAAGGTCGAGAGTTCTCCGTTTTAGCAGATCAAACTTTTCAAGCAGGAACTTTTTATTTGAACTGGGATGCAACAGATGTGGCTTCCGGGCAATATTTTGTTCGGGTTTTGGGGAAGGAGATAAAACTGAGTAAAAAGATCGTTTTGACTAAATGAAAAAGCCCTTAAAATTTGAAATGTTATTGCTCGATTTTGATGGAACTCTATTTCAGCCTGGAAAATTCATTTCGCAAGCGGATGTTGACATCTTAAAACAACTACAAGGGCAACTTACACGAGTGATAGCAACCGGACGTTCTCTGTACTCTCTGAATAAAGTGATTGATGAGACATTCCCCATTGATTACTTGATTTTTTCCACAGGCGCGGGCATCATGGAATGGAAAACCAGACAAATTATTCATTCCAGTCAAATCGCTGGTCCAATAGTTGACAAAGTTATTGCTATTTTAAAACGAAATGATCATTCCTTTTTTGTTCACCATACTTTGCCAGATAATCATTTTTTTTATTTCCATATTGGTAGAGAAGGACCTGCGGATTTTTCCAGACGGTTTCAACTTTATCAGGATTTTGCTTCTGATTTAAAATTAAGAAAAGCCAGAGAACCGGCCAGTCAAGTTCTGGTAATTACCCATAATTTGGGGATGATTAAACGAGAATTACGCATTCTGGAAGAACAAATATGCGTGGTTCAGGCAACCTCGCCACTTGATGGCCAAACTGTTTGGGTTGAAATTTTCAATAAAAACACTAATAAAGCCCTGGCTGCACAATGGCTATCTAAACGCTTGAAAATTTCGGCAAAAAAGACGCTGGCCATTGGTAATGATTTTAACGACGTTGCTTTACTGGAATGGGCCGGGCAGGCCTTTGTTGTTAATTCTGCTCCTCAGGAATTGAAAAATAAATTTGAAATCTTAAATTCTGATAAAACCGGAATTCTTAAAGAAATTTTTTAACGCACCAGTAATAATTTCTTAGTATGTTCTAACAGTCCGCTTTTTACTCGTAAAAAATAAATTCCAGAAGGTAAATTTTTTGAAAATTCATCTTTACCATCCCATTTCAGATGGTAGGATGAAGAGGGCTCCGCTTTAAACTGTTTAATCACACGTCCGTTTAAATCAAAAATTTGTATTTGGGGAGAAGTTTTTATTTCCTTATTAAGTTGAATGAAAATTTCAGTTTGACTATTAAAGGGATTGGGATAGCTACTGATCTGGATTGGAGTATTTGTTATTACCATTCGTTCGTTAGTGAAAATGGTTAACGTATCAAGCGAAACGGTGTGACCGGAATACGAAACACTCTGTAAAACATAACTGTAATGTTGACCAGTAATGATCTCGGTATCTTCAAATGTGTAGCGAAATCCCAATGCCCCATTACCTTTACTTTTGAGGGACGGGGCATTTTCATAGTTTGCCAGAAGAGCATAACTGTGATTTGCAACTCGTTTGAGAATTTGAAACCCTAAATTATTAAATTCCGAAGCCGTCTCCCAGGTCAATTGAATGCCCGAACCCGTGTAATGAGCCTTAAATGTAATTAGGTTTACTGGTAAAGATTGATCGTTGGCTAAAGTACCAGGTGTAGCATCAGAGGAATTGGAACTAACAACCCAATTACCAACCGTTTGTTGCCGAGCGTATTGGTTTTCGCCTCCAATATTGGAAGGTGTCCGATCAATAATGGTACCATCAAAAGCATTTGCATTGCCTCCCACTAATAAAACCCAGCGTGTTCCACTTCCCTGACCAATTTGCAAGTTCGAATTTCCCGGGTTAAAATTGGCATTAGCAGGTAAAGGGCCCCATTCACTTTCAAAGGTAGCCCTGTCACTGCCATTAGCAATAATTAAAAAACCGTATGCGGGCACCATTGTAGAATAAGGAGACGATATTTCATCCTGGTCAAGATCAAACACAAAATAAGCGACATTAAACTGATTATCTGAACCGGAACTGCACCGAACAATTTTAGCTAAAGTAAGATCAATATCTTGTCCCGAAGCATTGTAGATCTCGATGAACGCATTTTGAGCATTTGCCCCGTCACTAATTTCACTAAGATAAATTTCTGGAATGGTAGTACCAACGCTAATGATTTTAGTTCGGATGAAATCTAAAGACGGTGCAAGACCTGGTACTCGCGTTTTTTGCGACTGATTGTCTTTTAATTGCAAATAATAATCCAGATAGCTGGCCTGACTATTTAAAGTTATTTCGAAAAAGAATGAATCAGGTACTCCCAGTGTACGAACCTTTGATTTTTGCCATGTATTTTGCGTGGAAAACCGGTAAAAAACATAAGAAGCTGAGGTATCAATGGGATTACCATTCAGTTGAGAGAATTGTCCTCGGAAGATATTGCCATAAAAATACGTTGTGTCAATCTCCTGCCTTGAAACACCAGGGCCATCATTAACATAATCCAGAACAATCAGGCCAACCTTAGGATCGCTCACAAGAACATTTCTTGAAGGTAAGTAAGGATAGCAGCCCCACATCCCCCGATAAAGTGCATCGGGATTAGGCTGAATCGTATCGTAAACCGCCACTTCCTGTAAGTTTAAAGGGTCAGATGCATCCACAACTCGAAAACAATCCTCCCAGTAAGACATGTAAATCAAATCAAAGTACCATCGGGAATGGTGCAATGAAGTTTCACCCACATTATTAGTCGCGGTGCTGTATTCAGACAGCATTGAACTGTAATTTAATGGGTTTACATCCCACAATGCCAGATGACCACCAATTAATTCGTGATCTATGGTTAACAATTCCCCTCTATCATGAAGCCAGCCGCTGTGTGTTTTAGAGCCAGTGTTTTCTACAGTGTAAATGTTTTGAATATTGGAAGGATCCGAAACGTCCAAAAAATCAACTTCACCTTTTTGGACAAAACCGATTAATGTGTCATTTCTGACAAAGATGTGATGATAGGTTCTGTACCAGGTACCCAGTTCAACAGGATTTACCGGATCTGAAATATCCAGGGCAATCAGGCTTACACCTTCTCTGCTGCTTTCTACATCGGCCAGATAAGCAACTGAATCACAAATGAAAATAACATACGCTTCGTTGAAACCAGTCGAATATTCTTTAACGATTGTAGGGTTGTAGGGATCTCGCGCATCAATGATTTGTAAGGGACCAGGTCGCATCACGGTGTAAATATAACCATTGTAATATTTGGCGTGGAATAGATTATGTCCACCAGCCGCAATAGGCACAAAACCAGCAATGACAGGATGAGTGGGATTTGTTACATCGATGATAGAAACACCAGCCTCGGTTCTGGCTAACACGGCATATTCACGACCTTCATCTGTAAATCCCCATACATCGGCAACAACAAAGTCTTCACCTGAAACGGGACTAAATTGTGTGGTACTTAGCCGGGTTACATTTTGGATTGTTTGCGTCCGACTTAAGCTTATTAAGCCGAAAACAAGAATCGAAGTCAATAATATGGGTTTCATCATATTGAGCCCTGTTGTTAAAAAGCACGATGTAATTTAATGAGTAATAAATTTCAAGGTAAAACAATATGATTAAAAACACAAATTTGAGTAATCGAAATCTAAAAATAAAAAACCCCGAAGCATCCGGCTTCGGGGCTTTTCGCTTTGTGGGCTTTGGGTGGGTGTGTTTATTTCAGGAACATAACGGCTTTTGTTTGAACCGTGTTCTGAGTTTTCAACTGATAGAAATATAGACCACTGGCTACCTGACGTCCTGAATCGTCGCGACCGTTCCAGACGAACTTTTTAGATCCAGGTTGTAAGTTGCCATTAAACAGGGTTTTTACTTTTTGACCAAGCACGTTGTAGATAACTAACTTAACCTGGCTGGCAGTGGCTATTTGCACACGAATCGTGGTGCTTGGGTTGAATGGATTCGGGTAAGCATCAAACAGTTGATCTGTTTTGATTACCAGATTGTCGGAAGGATTGGAAATTCCGGTAATATCAACAGTGACTTCGGCCTCTAAATTTTCAACCGTAATGGTGCCTCTTACTTCGCCGCCATCTCTATCAGTGACCAGATATTCATAAACACCATCCGATTCAACCGGAACGTCAAAGCTACCATCCGATTTCACGTAAGCGTAGCTGGTCCATTCTTTTTCACCTTCAGGACGAACATAAACGATGTCGCCGGTGTAGGTATCAGCAGCAGATGCTTTGGCCAGACTTCCGGTTTGTTTTTTCAGCCAACCTTTAATTTTAGCTAACGGCAGACGAGTCGGTTTTTTCTCTTCTAGGATGAAGTTAATACCGGTTACATCAGAGCCCTGGATAAAGATCGCATCAGCCTCTTTCCAGGTTTTGGCATCGTTGTAAATTTCGGGCAGGTAATCAAAACCACCCCAGGCTGTCAAGTAAACAATACTACCAGTTGGGAAGACTGGATCAAAAGAATAGTGACCGGTAGAATCCACCTGAGTGGTAATCACACCAACATTGGTAGCTGTAGTGTAAGCCGTAACCTGGCCCATAGGAATTGGTTCACCCTCTTCATTCATTAACATACCCGAAATCCTGAAACCATTTTCTGTGTCAATAGTATCCAGAGCGAAATCTATGCCGGTTACATCTTCATTAGCATGGTAAACGATCGGATCTGCTGTGTGGAAAGTTGCTTCATCTTGATAGAACTGAGCGAAGAAAGTTGAATCTTTCCATGCAAAGCCGATCAATGAATCTTCCTGAAGCATGGTGTAACCTTCAATTCTGTAATGACCATCGGCATCGGTCGTTGCATCATAAGCTTGCCACAGGTTGCTCAGGAAATTGTAGCTAACAAAAGCGACATTAGCGCCTTCTAATGGTAAACCACTCTGGCGGCTGGTGACTGTTCCACTAATGCTGAACGGATAAACCATAGGATCTGGTAAATTAAAGTCGATACCAGATACATCTGAATGTACATCAATTTTTTCAGCTTCTTTAGGAGTAAATACGCTGTCATAGAATACCATATAACGATAATCGTCAAAATAAGCAACACAGCGTACGACATAGGTTCCTGGTGCCACTTCCAGTAAATAATCACCTGTAGCTGAATCTGGTGTAGCCATAAAAGGACGACGCGGTGGATTGAGAGGATGAGCGTAAACGGTTACCATGTCATAATCATCCATATTCGAAACATTTCCGGAAATTGTCTGCAATTCTTTCAGCACGAAAGCATCCAGAGTCGTATCACCGGTTACCTCAAAAACAGCCCAGAAAGTCAAATAACCAGCCTTGTGATCGGCAGGAATGTGAACTACATATTTCCCTGGAATCATTTCCAAGGCGAAATTACCCGAAGCATCAGACTGTGTATTATAAGACGCCCATTTCAATAAAGGCTTTGGAACTCTAAAGTATACTTCATATTCTCTGAAGTCATTTAAATCCACATCGTTCGGTAATTTCAGGAAGTAAACGTCTGTTTCAACGCCATTATCATTAAAAGTAACAGAGCCATTTACGTTAACCAGATCGGTCCGTTTGGTCAGGGGAATGTTGTGTTCAACATATTTTTCTTTTACTTCGATTTTTTCACTAAAACCATAATAGGTCATGGTGTCAAGGCTGGTAAGTGTGTAGGTTTTGTTTATGACCACCGTTTGTGAATAGAAGCCAGTTGAATCGGTTATTATCGGGACGCGAAAACCTGTGGTATCATCTTTAAAAGTGAGCATCATTTTAAAGTTGGGCACTGGAACAGAATCATCGCCAGCAGTTACATGGCCGGTAATTACAGCATCGAACCCCAAATATTGGGCTTGTGTCAGGCCAAAGGCCATCATCACAATGATTAAGCCCGCTAACACGGTAAATAGTTTAGATCGCTTCATGGTACCTCCTTAAGGTTGATTTTACATTGCGATTTTTTCAATTTTAATACTTCAAGTATTATGCCAAAAAATTCGGTAATTATTTTTATTTCTTAAGTTTTTGTTTATAAAAGAATTAAAAATTATCAATGAAAGTAAAAGTCAATAATCAGCAAAAAATGCTATGTAAACAATGAATAGCTGTGAAAAAAATGCGTAGTAAATTTAGAAGTGCCATGAAATAAGCATGGAAAAAGCT
>JAGHBR010000087.1 GCA_021160885.1 Caldisericaceae bacterium | reverse complement strand
TTTTTAATCTGATAACGAAGGAACGTTTTTGTTTTGTTTATGGATGCAAGTTTAATCTTAACTACTTTAAGTCCAGGGATGGAAAAATATGAAGATTAAGTCTGTTGAACTCACTGGATTTAAGGGGGTTAGTTCTTCCGCAAAGTTTGATCTTGAATCTTTTAATTTTACTTCCGTATCTGTTCCGGCTGATGATCTACCTTTATTTTTTTATAAAACGGTATTTGGCATTCTTTTTGGTTTATCCGAGAAACAAAAACAAAAATTTCGGGATCGGAAAGGTGCTGTCAAAACCTTTACTGGTTTAATACGTTTACAAACAGGATCCGATGAATTTCTGATTGAGAGAGACTTCGAAACTAATTTTGTGGCCTGTGTGGGACTAAAGGGACGCAAAATCCAGACTATTTACCAGGGCAAAGACATTATGATCAACGGATCTCATAAAAATTATCTTTTTGCCCTCAAAAATAATTTGCCTGAACTACTAAAATCTTTAACTGATGCCTACTATAAAATAGAATCATTCAAAACTCGGACTAATAAGGAAGTGTCACAGAAAAATGGTTCTAATATTTATTCCCTGCATTCACTTCAGCAAAATAGGGAAAATGCTTCAACGGAATTTTTGATTGAAGAGCGCCCTTACCTTTTTTATGAGATTTTCAACAAAGCTCGTGATGCAATTATTCTGTGGAATCTAAAAGATGATCTCTCACCGGGGAATTGCATCGAAGCCAATTATGCAGCCTGTGAATTAACTGGTTATTCTCTGAATGAATTGAGAAATCTTACTTTTTTGGATTTAAAACCTGAGCCAGAGAGGACACGCATCAAAAATTGTTTGCATGAGCTGGTTGAAAAAGGTCATTTTTTTGTTGAAACTCAGTATCTTGATAAAGATGGGCATCTGATCGAAGTAGAAATTAATGCGCATTCATTTAAAATAGGAACGCAACGAGTTATTTTATCAGTTATCAGAGACATTACACAGAGAAAACTTTTCCAGAAAAAACTTTTAGAATCTAGCTCTAAATATAAAGCGCTATTCAACAATTCGAATGACGCTGTTTTTTTATTGCAAAATCAAAAAATCGTTGAATGTAATGCTACTGCAATAAATCTGTTAAAATTTTCTAAAAAGGATTTATTAGGCAAGCCCTTTGATCAAATTTGCCTGGAAATTCATAAACATAGTGCGTCTAAAGCCAAACAACATTATTTAAAAAAATTAGTAAAAACAGTAAAAGCTGGTAAAAATAAACGATTTAGTATTTGCTTTTTGAGTAACGATGGTAAGCATGTCGAAGCAGAAGCGCTGGCAAGCAAAATTTCCTTTGGGAGGCAAAACTATATTCAATTAATCATAAAAGATTTAACCGAGATCAGACAAGCCCACCGTGCATTGACCGAGAAAACTTTCAAATATCAAAATTTTGTAGAAAATTCATTGGTAGGTATTTGGCAGCTTGAATTTTCTGAGCCCATTTCTATTGATTTACCAGCCACCGAAATTGCCAAAAAAATTCTTTACGAAGGTAAGTTTTCTGAAGTAAATGATGCACTGGTAAAAATGTATCATAAAAAGGGCGCCCATGAAATAATCGGGCAGACCCCGGCTGCATTCAGTATTGATCATTCAAAAAGCATAACTACTCTGAAAGAGTTCGTAAACAATAATTTTAGGATGGATCTGAAAGAAAGCATTGAAAAATGCGGAGATGGTAAGCATAGATATTTCAATAATTCTTATTTTGGATATGTAGAGGATGGGCAGCTTCATTGGATGTGGGGGTTGCAAATCGATATTACACAACAAAAGGAGTTGGAAGAACAATTTTTGCAATCGCAGAAAATGGAAGCTATCGGGATGTTAGCCGGTGGTATTGCTCACGATTTTAATAACATTTTAACTGTTATTAATGGTTATGCAGATATGATGAGCCGCCAATTGAAGGCTGATAATCCTTTGCTCAAATATATCGGACAAATAAGGCAGGCTGGTGAACGAGCTTCTAATTTGACCTCGCAATTACTTTCCTTCAGTCGGAAACAGGTTTTTCAAACCAAGACGATTGAGCTAAACAAGTTGATTAGCGGAATGATTTCCATGATTCAACGGATTATTGGCGAACATATTGAAGTCATTACACGGCTTTCGGCAGATTTGTATCCTGTACAATTTGATGAAAGTAAAATTGAACAAATTATTTTAAATTTAGCAGTAAATGCAAAAGATGCCATGCCGCGAGGTGGCAAACTTTTTATTGAAACAAAAAATGTTGTTTTGGATGCCGGCTATTGTGCCAAGCATCCTGAAGTACGAGAAGGAGAATATGCTCTTTTAATTATTGGAGATACGGGTTCCGGAATTGATGAGCACATTTTAAAACATATTTTTGAACCTTTTTTTACAACCAAAGAAAAAGGCGTTGGAACAGGTTTGGGCCTGGCTACAGTTTATGGAATTGTAAAACAGGCAAAAGGGCATATTACAGTACAAAGTCAGGTAGGACAGGGTACCGCCTTTTCTATTTATTTGCCAAAGGCTTCCGATTCAAAGGCAATTGTTGATGAAATTGAAGAAGATGAATTGCTTTTATTGGATGATTTAAGAGGAAATGAAACCATTTTGGTCGTTGAAGATGATCCTACAGTAAGACAGGTGATCGTCGAAACACTTTACAATCATGGTTACCGTGTTCTGGAAGCCATCGACGGGGCAGAAGCATTGGAAATTTTTGCCTTAAGTGCCGATCAAATTGATCTCATCATTTCGGACATTGTAATGCCCAGAGTTAATGGAGTTGAATTCCACCTGCAAATACTTAAAAGCAATCCCGATGTCAAATTCATTTTCATTTCCGGTTATTCCGACAATGATATCCTTAATGAGGCGGATTTGGATAGTATTGAATTTATCCAAAAACCTTTTAAATTAAATGAATTGCTAAAACGGGTTCGAAAGGTTTTGAACAGAAATAAGACTAATCAGATAGTGAAATCTAATTAAATGAATTTGACGTACCATGCCCAATCCTCACAAAACAATTTTATTAACAATTCGCCCTGATGATGTTAATTTAATAGTTCAAAAGAATTTAACACTTTCTGAGGCTTTGTTAAGCGCCGGAATTAATTTGCAATTGCCTTGTGGTGGGGCTGGTGTTTGTGGAAAGTGTAAAGTAAAGTTTTTAAATGGCGCGCAACCGCCCAATTTACAGGAAGAAACTCTTTTAAGCCCTCAGGAATGTCAGCAGGGCTTCCGCTTAGCATGCATTACTCGAGTGACCGACGATTGCGAAATTTTTCTGCCCGATGAACTGCGATTATCACCCCAGGTTGCGCATGACAGGCTAACTCATAAAATGGTTGAATTTGATCCGCCTGTAAAAAAAATTCATTTCAAAATTACCTTAAAAGAACTTGAAAATGCCCGCAGTGATCTGGAATTGATCTTTAGATATTTGAACACAATAGAAAGCAACCAACAATTTTTTATGGCGGATCATGTATTGCCTAAAATTCCACATACTTTGAGAGCTCAGCAGGGTGAGTTAACCTTGACCCTTTTTGAAGATCAAATTATCGATTTTGAGCCGGGAGACACGCGTTCGTCTTGCTTTGGATTGGCCATCGACCTGGGAACAACGACTATTGGGGTGCTGTTGCTCGATTTAACAGCCGGTACTACACTTGATTATGCTGTTTTTCCTAACCCTCAATCTCCCTTCGGTTCGGATTTGATCTCGCGTATTAGTTTCGCTTCACAGGGCAGTGAAAATGCTTTGAAATTAATGAACATCGTGCGGCAGGCGCTAGCTGAGGTTATCGAACAGCTTTGCATTCAACATCAAATATCTCCCTCGAATATTTACCTGACGGTTATTGCTGGCAACACTGTGATGATCCACTTGTTTTGGGGAGTTTCGCCTCAATATGTAGGTGTTTTCCCTTTCAAACCAGTGTTTTCATCGATGCTCAAACAATTCAATTTATTCTTGGATCGGGGAAAACTAAACTTACCGATGGTAATCAGTTTTCCACTCATTGGTGGATTTGTTGGCGGGGATATTGTTTCGGACATGCTGGCCGCTGAGCTGACAAATGGGCAGGAGAATGTATTATTAATTGATATTGGCACCAATTGTGAAGTCGTCTTAAAGCATGATGGGCAACTGTTTGCAACTTCAGCACCGGCAGGGCCGGCTCTGGAAGGGGCTAATATTTCTCAGGGCATGAGAGCTATTCCGGGCGCTCTGATCGATTTAAAGAGGCAGGGCGAATCAATTGTTTTTAAAACAATTGACGATGAGCCAGCTCGCGGGATTTGTGGAAGTGGACTGTTTCACATAATCCATTTTTTAAGAGAACAACAGGTAATTTCGGAAGACGGTCGAATTGTGGAACAGCATGCGGACACATTTTGGAATAACAGACTGTTGATCGGTAATGCGCAACAGACCAAGATTTTACTGGTTAGCAAGGCCGAAGGCGCTATTGCGGACATTTTTTTAACCCAACAGGATATCCGCAACTTTCAACTGGCCAACGGAGCCATAAGTAGTGCCTGGTGTTTGCTGCTTAAACAAAGACAAATGACTCCTGAGCAAATAGATAAGATTATTATTGCCGGAGCTTTTGGGAATTATATCAGAGCGGCCAGCATGATGGCCCTGGGCACGATTCCGGCAATTGATGAAGATCGTGTGCAATTCATTGGCAATGGCTCGCTGGAGGGTGTTCGGGAATTTTTGTTAAATAAAAAATTAAGAAAAGTAACACAAGAACTGGCCAGTCGTTCTGAATTGGTTGAATTAGCCTCTGATCCGCAATTTCAGGAAGTTTTTGTGGAACATCTTAAATTAACTAAAAGACGTATCTAATCGTATAATTGATGGCGAGGTAAATATGAGACTTTTGGCAAAATTTAGTTTGCTTATTTTGTTGCTTCAACTATCTACGTTAATTGCCGGAAAACAGCAGTTTGCCTATTTAGGCGATTTTAAATTGGAGAATGGACAGGTAATTAAAGAGTGCAAAATAGGCTATCGAACATTTGGAAAATTAAATGCTAAAAGAGACAATGTTGTACTCTTTCCCAGCTGGTTTGGCGGCGCCAGCGAACACCTGGGTAAATTTATTGGCCCACAGGGATTAATTGACAGTAGTGCATTTTATATCATTGCGGTGGATGCTTTAGGCAATGGTATTTCTTCATCGCCTTCAAACAGCAGGCTGCAACCGGGTGAGAAATTTCCCACTTTTTCCATTGCCGATATGGTGAATTCACAATATCTGCTTTTAACCAGGCATCTGCAAATTAATCATCTTTACGCTATTATCGGTGGTTCTATGGGAGGCATGCAAACTTTTGAATGGATGGTACGTTATCCCGACTTTATGGAAAAGGCCATTCCTTACGTAGGCACTCCACAACTCTCTTCTTACGATTACTTATTCTGGCAACAATTACTGAATATTCTAACCATTGGCTGGAGATATGGAGTTCCGGCAGACACTATTCGTGGACAATTGAGTTCGCTTACAACGTTGAATATCAGAACTCCGGGCTGGGTGGTGGAAAACTGGACTATGCCGCAAGTAAAAGCTCAATTCAAAAAATTTTATGAAGGAGAGCCTCAAATATTTACGAATCAAAATTTTGCCGCACAAACCAGAGCCATGTTGTTGCACGATGTGAGTAAAGCCTACGGAGGTAGTTTGCAAAAAGCTGCCCGGAGAGTTAAAGCAAGTGCTTTGATCATTGTCGTACAAACCGATCATATGGTAAATCCAATTAAAGCCATTCAATTTGTCGATCTGATCCATGCTCAAAAAGTTGTGCTTAATGATTCCTGTGGACATCTGGGGATTGGGTGCAATCTTAAAAAAGTCGCGCAAATCATTAAAAAATTTTTGGAAAACCAACATGAATAAAATTAAAAAAATTTGTTACGAGCCCATTGGGTACATCTGCACTGAACATAAGGACCCGAACCAGGTTCCTGTTCAGCCTATTTACGCAAAGGGCTTTAAAGGTTATGTGAAACTAAGACCAGAATTTGTTGCCGGGCTTGAACATTTGGAAGATTTTTCTCATATTTTTTTGATTGTTCACATGCATTTAAAAAAAGAGAAAAAATTGAAGGTCGTTCCATTTTTCCATAATAAAGAAAAAGGAATTTTTGCCACCAGATCACCGGCCAGGCCCAATCCCATTGGCTTAAGTTTGGTCAGGCTGGAGAAAATCGAAGGGAATAAAATTTGGGTAAGTGACCTTGACCTGGTGGATGGTACCCCAGTACTTGATATTAAACCCTTTACCAAACAATTAGACAGCCGACAGAATACGCGCGATGGCTGGGTGGATCAGATTGATCCAGAAGAGGCCAAACGTAAAGGACGACGCCAAATCAAATAATTAGCGAGTACAGGCAAGGCTACACCCGCTAAAATATGAAATCAGGCACAATGCTGATCGAAAACAGCTCGTAAATTCCGGGCAATTTCCTCCACGAAACGGCCCTCTATTTGATGTCCTGGCATAAAATAGACCAGTTTTCCGTCCTTAAAAAGAGCCATAGAAGGGGAAGAAGCCGGGCATTGCGTAATTCTTTCACGCACACTGGCTACACTTTCCAAATCCACGCCTGCAAAGCAGATTGGCTGGCGATCTGGCAGGCTTTGATGATTAACAGCCAACTTAAGTGCAGGCCTTGCACTACCAGCAGAACAACCACAAATCGAATTAATAAAGACAAAGGTTGTGTCGGGTAAATTGAGGTTTTGGTTGACGTTTTCTCATGGTTGCAATTCCTCAAAATCCGGGGCCGTCACTTCCTGTCGCATATGAGCAACCATTTCTTCTTGGGTAGCGAGAAGAACGGTATTGATTTTAAGAAACCTTTGAAAAAATCATTAAGAATGTCATTTCCGCGCAGGCGGGAATCTCTAAGTTATTGTAAATATAAGATTCCGCATCAAGTGCGGAATGACAGGTTTGGAGAATCCCCGATTTTTTCAAAGGTTTCTTGTAGATAGAGAATTCTTCGTTTCTTTTGATAATTAAAAAATCCAAAACCATCTTTTTGCTAATTTAATTCCCTGACTTTGTCTATTTTGTAAAGGAACATTAGCGCAAAGATTGTGTTTGTTTTTTTTCTAATTAAAATACATCCCTTGACGAATATCTTTGTTTGTGATAACAAGGGCGAGGTGGAAAATGGCAGC
>JAGHBR010000152.1 GCA_021160885.1 Caldisericaceae bacterium | reverse complement strand
TGAAAGGCTTACACAAGCCCGACAGCATTGACCAAATTTTAGCCCTGTTAGCGGGTTTACTAAAAGAACGCGGTTTAAAGATCGGAGAAAAAGCGTGAGTGTTTTTAATCAAAAAAAGAAATTTCACTTTGTTGGCATTGGCGGTATTGGCATGAGCGGTCTGGCTGAAATTTTGCTGAGCCAGGGACATCAGGTTACCGGTTCTGATCGTCAGTTGACCGAAATTACCGATTACCTGCAAAAAAAAGGCGCGCGCATTTTTGCCGGTCACCAGCGAAAAAATCTAAGCCCGGATGTTGATTTCTTAATTTATAGTTCGGCTGTGCCGGCGGATAATCCGGAATTGCAGGCGGCAAAAGAGTTTGGTATTCCGCAAATGAAACGGGCCCAGTTGTTGGGCCAGATTTTTAACCGACATTTCGGCATCGCGGTGGCCGGAACTCACGGTAAAACGACTACCACCTCAATGATCGGCCAAATATTGCTTAAGGCCGGCCTGGATCCAACCATTGTGGTGGGCGGACGCCTGCACAATTTGATGACCAATGCCCGGCTGGGGCAAAGCGATTTCATGATTACCGAAGCCGATGAGTACGACCGATCCTTTTTAACGCTGTTCCCGAGAATCGCCGTGGTTACCAGTTTAGAAGCCGATCATCTTGACATTTACCATGATCTGGTTGATTTACAACAAACCTTTTTGCAGTTCGTCAATCAGGTCACTTTTGACGGACTGGCGGTAGCCTGCGCGGATGATCAAAATGTCCGGGCCTTAATTGACAAAGCGGCCCCTACTGTTATTACTTATGGTTTGCAGGAAGGAGCTCAGTTTCAGGCCAAAATCTTGACCAGCGAGGCAAATAAAATCACTTTTGAAATTTACCATCGGAGTCAAAAATTAAACCAACTAACGTTAAATGTTCCAGGCCAACACAATGTTTTGAATGCGCTGGCAGCTTTTGTGGTGGGCCATGAACTGGAAATTGAGCACCTGCTCATTGTACAGGCGTTGTCTGAGTTTAAAGGGGTAGAAAGACGCTTTGACATTTTAGTCGAAAAAGACGGCATTTTAGCGGTGGACGATTATGCCCATCATCCGACGGAAGTGGCGGCTACCTTACAGGCCGCACGTTCCGGCTGGCAAAAACGATTGATTGCCATTTTTCAGCCCCATCTCTTTTCAAGAACGCGTGATTTTTACCAGGAATTTGCCAATGTGTTAAAAGCGGCAGATCACGTTATTATTAACAAAATTTATCCGGCGCGAGAAGAACCGATGGCCGGTGTTAGCGGAAAATTAATTAGCGATCAGATTGGAGAAAAAGCAATTTACATTGAGCAGGAAGAAGATTTACTCAATTACCTGAAAAAGATAGTTCAAGCTAATGATCTGGTTTTGTTCTTGGGGGCAGGAGATATTCACTACACGGCACAAAGGTTTGCCCACTGGCTGGAAAAAAACAGAGCGGAGCATGAACAAAATGCGTAGAACTTTTAGACCAAAATTTTTAGGATTAATAAACATGGTGCGGTTCAAAAACGTATTAGTAAAAAATTTTGCAATCTCTGAAAAAAAATGAGCGTTTCTTTAAATCAAGTTAAGCAATTTTAAATTTAGAGTGTCAAATGGCCAGAAGAAGAAAAAAACACACATTGCGGAATACTCTAATTTACCTTGGTGTAATTATTGTTCTTTCGGGCCTGGCCTATGTAAATCGCCAGATAGAAGGCTACCTGTCGAAGCGGATTGCCACGTTTGAATTAAAGGATATTAAAATCAGTGGTAATCAGATTTTATCCAGAGAACAGGTGTTAAAGTTGTGCGGCGTAAAACCAGGTGAAAAATATTTAACCGTAAAGCCGACCCAGATTACTAAACGTTTATTGGGTTCGCCATTTATAAAAAGTGCGTCGGCTGTTTACAGTTTACCTTCTACTTTGCGTATTAGTTTACAGGAAAGGAAACCTATTGCCTTTGTTCTTAAGCAAAAATTATTTTTAATAGATGGTGAAGGCATGTTGTTGCCCTTTCCTCAAATTGCTGGTTACAGCTGGAATTTGCCCGTTATTAATGCTGCCAATGAAACAATCGGCCAGCCGGGCCAGGTTACAAAATCGGTAAACATTTTAAAAACCATTGAAGTTTTAAAATACATTCAATTCATGAAATCACCGCTCTGGTCAATGATTGCAGCTGTTGAATTAGGTCCTAAAAACATATTAGAAATTTCTCTGATCCGGGGCGGGGCAAAAGTACGCTGCAATTTTCAGGATTACCAGAATGAATTGTACGTTTTAAATCTTTATGTTCAAAACTATTTAAACTGGGATCGTTTAGCGGAAATTGAATACATTGATCTTCGCTTTAATGATCGATTGATTTTGAAAAATAAGAAAAAACAGGGATAAAATTAAGTGCCGGGGAGATACATCATGGAAAAAAATGAAATTATCTGCGGGTTAGATATTGGGACTACAAAAATTGCTGCGATTGTCGGTAAAGTTGATGAAGAAGGCAATCTAAACGTCGTTGGCGTTGGAACCCATCCTTCGCATGGCCTGCGTCGTGGGGTTGTTGTAAACATTGAGAAAACCGTGGATTCCATTCGGCAGGCTGTTCAACAGGCAGAATTGACCAGCGGACACCGAATTACCAAAGTTTTCGCAGGGATTGCCGGCGATCATATTCGCTCCTTGAACAGCAAAGGAGTTATTGCCGTAAGCGGAAAAGATAAAATTATTACTAAAAAGGATGTGGGGCGGGTGCTGGATGCCGCGCAGAATATCTCATTACCCCGGGATCGGAAAATTCTGCACGTGCTTCCGCAGGAATTTACGGTTGACAATCAGGATGGCATTAAAAATCCTGTGGGCTTTGCCGGAACATTATTAGAGGCAGAAGTGCACATCATTACCGGAGCGGTAACTGCCATTCAAAACATCATCAATTGCATCGAAGAAGCTGGCTACGAAGTGGGCAATAATATTGTGTTGGAGCCATACGCTTCCAGTTTGTCGGTCTTACACGAAGACGAGCGGGACCTGGGAGTGGCTATTATCGATATTGGCGGCGGAACGACCGATATTGCCATTTTTTTTGACGGCGCCATCCGCTACACCAAGGTGTTAGGTATTGGCGGCGAACAGGTAACCAACGATCTGGCTCAGGGCTTGCGTACTTCTAAAGATCAGGCCGAAGAAATCAAAAAGCGCTACGGACTGGCCATGCAATCATTGTTGCAAAAGGATGAATTAATCAGTGTGCCGGGTGTGGCCGGACGCTTACCAAGAGAAATTTCACGCAGCGTTGTGGCCGCCATTGTGGAACCGCGCATGGAAGAAATTTTTCAACTGGCTCTTAAATATATGGAAAAATCTGAAGTGTACGATTCCCTGGGAGCCGGAGTTGTGCTTACTGGTGGTGCTTCGTTAATTGAAGGAGCCAAAGAACTAGCCCAGCGGGTAATGGGCATGCCGGTAGAAGTGGGCATACCGCGTGTTTACGGAGGACTGGTCGAAACGGTGCGCAGTCCAATTTTTGCTACGGGCGTGGGATTGCTTTACTACGCCATTAAGCATGGGACTACGCAGCCACCTGAACCGCCCCTTATTACAAAGATAAAAAAAATGGTAGAAGATATTTTTGGTTAATGAAAATTTTTTAAATGGGGAGATAAAAAATGATTCAATTTGATGCATCCGAAACTCAGGGCGCCAAAATAAAAGTGGTTGGCGTAGGAGGAGCCGGCGGCAACGCCATTAATGGTATGATCGAAGCTGGCCTGCAAGGTGTCGAGTTTGTGGTTGTCAATACAGACGCCCAGGACCTGGAAAAAAGCCAGGCTTCGATGCGCATCCAGATCGGTAAAAATCTGACCAAAGGTTTGGGCGCAGGGTCTAATCCCGAAATTGGTTTGCGTGCCATTATGGAAGACAAAGAACGGGTCATCGAGACCATCAATGGCGCAGATATGGTTTTTGTGACCTGTGGATTAGGCGGTGGCACAGGTACCGGAGCCGCACCAATCGTGGCCGAAATTGCGCGCGATTTGGGCGCATTAACCGTTGCCATTGTTACCATGCCTTTTACCTTTGAAGGGCCTTTCAGGAAACGTAATGCAGAAAAAGGTCTGGAAGCCTTGCGCGAAAGAGTGGACACGATCATTGTTATTCAGAATGATCGGTTATTTTCGATTATTGACCGCAATACATCGGTCGTTGCCGCTTTTAAAGCGGTGGATTCCATTCTGCTGGAAGCCACGCGTAGCATTTCAGATTTGATCAACGTTCATGGGTACATCAATCTCGATTTCGCCGATATTCGTACTATCATGCAGGGCATGGGCGATGCTCTTATGGGCACCGGTGTCGGTGTTGGCGAAAATCGAGCGATTACTGCCGCGGAGCAGGCCATTACCAGTCCGCTTCTGGATGGCGTAGATATCAAAGGTGCGCGTGGCGTGCTGATCAATATTACTGGCGGGCCGACAATGTCCATGCACGAAGTAGGCGAGGCCTCAACTGTTGTTCAGGAAAGAGTAGGCAACGAAGCCAATGTCATCTTTGGTATGGTTATTGACGAGAATTTGAATGAAGAATTACGTGTAACGGTAATTGCAACCGGTTTTAACAAAGAATTTGAACAGGCCGAAATTTTGCACCAACCTAAAGAAAAGCTGGAAGAAGAAATTATCGTCGAAGAAAAAGAAGAACCAGAAATGGAAGACGCTCGCGAGTCAACAGATTTTCGCGAATACGACAAACCGACTTATAAACGTAAAGCGCAAAAAAATAAGCGTGAATTGTTGAATGTGTCGCAACCAAATTTCTTCTTTTTTGGCGACGAAGACATCGAAAGCGATCCTGAAAACCTTGAAATTCCGGCTTTTTTAAGAAAGCAAATGGATTAACAGCGAAGCCTGTGATGAAAAGCAAAAATTAGTTGTCAAAAAATGTGATCTAAAAAAAGAAGAGGTTAACGCTTAAAAATCAAATGGTTATCAAGGTGTGATTTAAATTAAAGATTTGAAACGACATACCGACCTTCTTAGTTAGAGAATAGCAAGGAGGTTCAATTCATGCAGACTGACTTATACGAACTTAATGATGTTGCACAGCAGCTGGGCGTAAGCCCGGAAGTTGTTAAACGATTTATTCGAATGGGGTTGGTTTTCCCTGTTCAAAAGAACAATTACAAGTTTACCCGCTATGGAGTGCGCCGGTTGCAAAAGGTGCTTGATTTGTACGAAAAATCATATCCGATTGAACTCATTGAAGCCATTTTGAATCATTAAATTTCATAGAACCCCCATAAAAGCAAAAAGCCACCCTGCTTTGGCGGGATGGCTTTTTGCTTTTTTAGACAGGTTTTGTTCAAAAATTTGCGTATGTTACAAAATCCTTCATTAATATTTTGACAGAATTTCAGAAGCCCGGTTAACATAAGGGCTATCCGGATAATCTGTTTGCAATCTTTGAAATTCTTCTCTGGCTTTTTCAATGTCGCCTTTTTTCAAATAGCACAAAACCAGTTTAAACTGAGCATCAGGAGCTTTGTTGGAGTTTGGAAAAGTGAAAACCTTTTGAAAATCTAGAATGGCAGCATCGTATTGCCGTAAAGCGTAGTGACATTCTCCAATCCAGTACTGCGCATTATCAGCCAGGGGATGGTTGGCGTTTTCGCTAAGCAACGACTGGAACAGGCTAAGCGCAGTTTGGTAATCTCTGCTTTCGAAAGCCTGCCGCGCTTGTTGATAAGTTTGCTCATAATCTCCTGAGGCAACCGGCGCAGATGGCACATAAAGTGAAGTGGAGCCTTTTTTTGAACTCAGTTGTTCAATTTGTTGGCTTTGCGCCGCTAATTGATCTTTTAACTGTTTGATTAAACGGTCTTTATCTTCTAGCTGACGTTGTAAATTCTGAATCTTTTGTTCGTATCTTTTCTTTTCAGTTGGCGTTAAAGTAGTAGCGGCGGCCGCCATTGATTGATCCGGATTGGCTACTTCATTTTCATCTAAAAGATTAAGCTTTTCTTTTGGTTTCTGTTTATTCTCTTTTGGCTTTTCAGAAGTTGTGGTTTCAATCCCTAATAATTTTTCAATATCTGTAAGCTCTTGATCTTGAGAAGCGCCAGAAGTTAAAGGCTCTTGCTGTTTTTGCGGGAACCTGCGCAGCTATAAAGTAAGAAGGATAAAATTAATAAAATGAACGAAATATTTTTGAAGCTCATGTTTGCCTCCCCGTAGATGAATTTATTAGAAAGAATATATCAATCTATTTAGAAT
>JAGHBR010000360.1 GCA_021160885.1 Caldisericaceae bacterium | reverse complement strand
GGACATTTAGGCTGGCATGATCCGGATTCGGGGTATTACTATAATGAGACACGTATTACCTATTCTGTAACATATGATTATGGCGTTACCTGGTCTGCCTGGGATACGGTAGGAATGGTGGAAGACCTTGGAATTCCTGGATATATCCATGCTGAAGATAAATGGATAATCTGGGATATCCCTGCTCCAGGAGATACAGTGTGGTATGATGGTCCTGCTTTTGTGGGCACCAATTTCGATATGAGCGTGATGGTAGATGATAATAATACGATCTATGTGGCTTTCAATTCATTATGGGGTGCTTATCCACCTGGAGAAGAAGGCTGGTATCCCAATTATCGTTATAGCGGTGTGTTATTGGCGCGTAAACCAGAAGGCGGCACCTGGGTTGGTTCACGAATCGCTTTCAATAACGGTATCTGGGCGGGCGATGATATTATCTCCGGCCGATCTAACTATTTCTTTGATTCCGAGGTACAACTCAGTATGGATGAACAGGGTAATATCTATGCAGCCTGGCTGGATCGCAGACACAACCAGGTGCAAATCTCTAATTTCCAGAAATATGTTGACCCTGAAGAGGCTACTGGTTATCAGGACTTTAAAACTGATGTGTACGCGGCCCATTCTATTGATGGTGGCAATTATTTTTCAGAACCGATTAATTGTACAGACACCCCCTCATTGGATGAATACGAGCTGACCATGTCCATACATTCAGCTAATCAGGATGCCAGGGGCGATTATGGTAAAATCTGGTTCGCTTACTGTCTGGCAGACACCACGGTAGGTAATCCAAATACCGATGCCTTGATTGAACTCCCAAATGACATTTGGATAGGCGAAACCAGTCAGTTTAACCCGCCTGCAGCGGTTGAAGAAGCAACGCCGGTTTTACGCAGCTATGCGCTTGAACAGAACTATCCGAATCCGTTCAATCCTACCACCACCATTGAGTTTGTCCCGTTGAAAAACGAGCATGCTACTTTAACCGTGTTTAATACTGCCGGACAAAAAGTAGCTACTCTGTTTGACGGACAGGTAGTAAAAGGACAAAATTACCAGGTTCAGTTTGACGCCCAAAACCTGGCTTCTGGGATTTATTTCTACAAACTGCAAACCGAACATAATGTTGAAGTTAAGAAGATGGTGTTGATGAAATAAGATAGAGATTCTTGGCAGGAAGCTGCGGCTTCCTGCTTTTTTCTTTCCGTAAGTTTATATGAAAATTCAGAAACATTAAATAGAAGGTATGGTAGTTATATGGAACGCCTGATTATTGTTATTACCGCCCTCCTTTTTACAATTTCATCAGTTATAGCTGGCACCACGGGAAAAATTGCCGGTAGAGTTTTTGATGCCCGTACCAAAGAACCATTAGTTGGCGCTAATGTTTATTTGGAGGGCACTAATATCGGCGCTTCTACTGATGCCGATGGCGAATTTTACATGATTAATGTACCGGTGGGCACATATACGATTGTGGCTGTTTATGTTGGCTATAAAAAAATTGAACATAAAGGCGTAAAGGTGATTTTAGACCAGACAACAGTGGTTAATTTCCCCATGACAGAGGAGATTGTGGAAGGGGAAACCATTGTGGTAACGGCTACGCCTTTTAAAGTTCAAAAAGATGAAACGGCTAAAAAAATTACGATTCAAGCTGAAGAAATACAATCCATGCCGGTTCAGGATTTTTCTGATTTAGTGGTTGCTCAGGCCGGTGTCATTCAAATTGAAAGTAGTGTTCAGGGCATTGCGGGATTTGAAGATCGTGGTATTGAAGAAATACACGTGCGTGGTGGGCGTTCTGGCGAAATTGGCTACACCATTGATGGGACCTACATTGTCAATCCGTTTTACGGCTCTAAATATTCATGGACCGAATTGAACGACTTTGCTGTGGAACAGGTTGATATGAAAACCGGTGTCTTTGATGCGGAATATGGCGGCGCCCTTTCCAGTATGATTAATATCATCACGCGTGACGGCGGTGAAAAATATGAAGGGAATCTCCGCTTTTATACTTCTAATCCTGCCAATTTGTTGAATTTGCACGAATTTACAGTTGATCCCGAATCGCGTTTGCGTTTGTCTCCTTTAAAGCAAGATTATTTGCGTGATTACCGTGAAGTTACCGGCGGCTTTGGAGGCCCGGTGCCTTTCACAAAAAAGAAATTAAGATTTATTGTTACCGGAAGCCGTTTAGCTACTGCTTACCGTGTTTACGAATTCGATTACATTACCTACGATAAAAGCCAGGACCAGTTTTCAGAACACAATCGCTATTTAAATAAATTAGATACTATCCCCGGCTGGCATCAAATGGGCTTTCGTTACAGCTGGGATTTGTACGGCAAGTTGAGCTGGAAAATCTCCAATGCCATGAAACTAACCTTTTCCAACTGGAACTTAAAAACCATTTTTCGCTCTGCAAATTTAGCGAACTATCCTTATCAATATTATGAGGCAGGACGCAATATTGCCACACAAACTTCTGATCGCCAGGCGCTTACTTTTAACCATCAATTATCTAAAAGTACCTTTTACGATGTCAGAGTTTCCAGATTCTATCAGAAAATTTTTATAGGCGTTACCGATAATGGCGATATCAACGGTCGTTACCTGAGACCCGATGAATATGAAGCCCCTGGCTATGATGAAGACTGGGAAAACAATCCGTATTGGTTTGAATATTACATTAAAGGCCATGACCGTTATTACCATACCAATTATGCCGAAACGTATGAGGCCATCATTAATGTTTTAAGTCAAGTTACCAAGCACCATCAATTGAAAGTGGGATCCGATTACAGAAGACATACCATTTTTATAGATGAAATTCAGCTACCCTGGCTTTTAAATCCTTATATTGAAAAATACAAACGCCACCCGGAGGAATTGTACTTTTACGTTCAGGACCTGTTGGAATATGAATATATGACCATTCACCTGGGCATGCGTGTGGATATGTTGAACGCCCATGCCAAATATTGGAAAAATCCGTATGCTACGGCTGAAGAACGTGAACTGGTTGATTCCGGTTGGGAAGTAACCTACAGTCCGCGTATTAGTTTTTCTCATGTAATTACAGAAAATGCTACTTTTACCTTTGGCTACGGACAATTTACGCAAACGCCAACCTATCGGAATAAATACATTAATCCCAATCGCGATCTTAAAACCTATTCGCCATTGGTTGGTAATGCCGGCTTAAGTATGGAAAAGATGACAGCCTACGAATTTGGCCTGAATGTTGGCCTTACCGACAACCTGATTGCCCAGGTTATCGGCTGGTCAAAAGAGTATTCTGGTTTAACATCGACCGAACGGATTCCACAGTTTCCTTATTCTTACACGATCTTTTTGAATACCGACTATGCCACGGCTCGTGGTATGGATTTGGTTGTGCGGCGACGTGGAGAAAATTCCAGTATTGTTTTGCAGTACACTCTCTCACGGGCTACGGCTAACCGCAAGGACCCCTGGGAAGGTTATCGTCAAACACAAACGCCACGTACGATGCCCAAGCGTGAAATTTTGATGTCCTATGATCGTACGCATGATTTGAGTTTGATGTATTCTTACCGCCTGCATGATAAACAGGGACCCAGAATTTTAGGAACGTTTCCCCTACAAAAAACCAGTTTTGATTTGATGTTTTTAGCCATGAGCGGCGCTCCGTACACGCCGGTTATTGGCAATGTGGCTGGTGAGACAAACTCTGAACGGGGACCATGGAACATTACAACAAACTTCAATTTCCGTCGCTTCTTTTCTGTAGGTGGATTTAACTTGATTTTAGGTGTCAGAGTACAAAATTTATTTGATTGGAAAAATCCCATTGACATCTATCAGGAAACGGGCAAAGCCAATGATCCGGGTCCGCGTATTAATGAGTTAATTGAAATGGGCTGGTATTCCAGAACTCTCTGGGACCAACCCTATCGTTATGGGCGCAGGCGCCAGATTGATTTTTCTTTAGAAATTGCGTTTTAACAAAGAATAGTGGTGGGAAAGATTATGAAAAAGAAATTAATTGTCTTATTAATGGTTGGATTTATTGTACAGGCTAAAGAACTTCCCAAAACATCATCATTGGCTAAGGGCACGATTGATGATCCTTTGCTGAATCGGGCACGTGCCTATTTAGATAAGGGAAAACTTAAAATTGCGGTTGAAAATTATGGTATTTTTTCAGGTACTGCGTCGCCGCAGGGCCTATGGGGTGATTTTCAATATATTTCCAATTTATCATTAGTAGTAGGAATCCCTGGCAAAGACAAAAATGGCAATCCCTATCCATGGGCGGTTGGGCCAAAGGAGCAGTTTAATGTCAAGACTCAGGACTTTCAAATTTTTGGTACAGATACAACCTACTGGGGAGCAACGGTTTCGGAATCATGGTTTGACCGTACACCGCAGTTAAACCGAACAGACTGGGAAGCGGTTGAAGATCACCGCATCCGTCTGCACAATCCTCTGGCTACTGCCGGTGAGTACTACGGTAAATTGGGCCTTTACACCGATCCTGAAGACCAGTATCCCTTAATTGCTACAAGCAACATTCCGGACACCTGGCCTGGCACAGATGAGGAACGGCGCTGGCCTGGTCCCTGGGCTCAAGACCCGGTTGATTCAACCAAACAGTTAGAAGGTGTTTTTGTTTCTGATCAGGATATCTATTTTGAATTTGACGATCGGTTAGCCACCAGAGATATTGATCCTACTCAGGGCTATCCCATTGGAATTCGGGCTAAAGTTTCTGGTTTTTCTTACGGAGCCAGTATTTCCGAAGATATTATCTTTTTCAAAATGGTTCTGGTTAATGAATCCCCCTACCATTATGAAAATATGTATGCCGGTTTTTATTTTGATG
>JAGHBR010000335.1 GCA_021160885.1 Caldisericaceae bacterium | reverse complement strand
TTTAAATCCTATGCTCATTAAGGAAAATAAAACCTATAGTATTATTTTTGATGTTGATAGCACTAAAAAGATAAGATATTCTATTCGCGATGAAACCGTCTCTCCATCAGTTACCGTTTTAAATAGTAGCAAAATAAATGGCGAGGAGAATATTGTTTTTGATGGCATATTGTTGCAAGTATGGAATGATTCGCTCATTTCTTTCGATCCGATTTCAACTGGTTGGATAAACGGCGATTGTAATTATGAAATTGAAGCTACACTTAATAGAAATCTTGGTAAACCGGTGATTGCTTATCCAGCCGATTATGAAATTCGTTTTGGCGAAGTAGGAATTGACACTGCAGTTTATTTTTCTCCGCTTGGCGCTAATATTCCTGTGCCATTTACAATTTGGAATTTAACAGACTCTACTAAAACTAATTTTATTGTGCTGGATGGTGACAATAGCGGCGGGTGGTCATCTGGAGATCCGATTTATATTGTACATGGTAGTGATGTGTCAAATTTTAAACCGATATATTGGATGATTACCATTAAAGAGCCTTCAGATAGTAGTATTACTAAAATTCCTCCGGAAAGCGGAGACATTGCTTTAATACGAATTAAAAAGCCTTTTAGAAACGGCGATCAAATAACCTTTAAAGTGCAAGCCCAAAAAATTGACAAGAAAATTGCCAAAGGTGATTTGGATAAAATTGCAGTTGTGCCAGATCCCTATGTTGCGGCTGCTTCATGGGAACCTAAGCTTTTTTACAGCCCCGGTGCACGTGGAGAACGCAAAATTAATTTTATCCATCTACCACAAAAATGTACCATTCGCATTTTTACAATTCGCGGAGAGCTTGTAAAAACAATCGAGCATGAAAGTTCCGTGCTTGACGGTAGCGAGTCGTGGAATTTAAGATCAAAAGATGGAATGGATATTTCATTCGGTATTTATCTTTTTCATGTAGAAGCGCCAGGTATAGGAGAAAAGATTGGCAGGTTTGCAATAATCAAATAATAAGAAATAATTTATAAAAATTGTTTTATAACTAGGGAGATAAATATTATGAGGAAAATAAAATTTTTGATTATTTTTTATTATCTAATTCCATTGATAATTTTTGGGCAAGTAAAGGTAACCAAAGTTGGAACAACAAGCGCCCAGTTTTTAAAAATTGAAGCTGGCGCTCGTGCTGTAGCAATGGGCGGGGCTTTTGTTGCCGTCGATAATGATGCCACTGCTCTTTACTGGAATCCTTCCGGAATTGCTAGATTAAACTTTCCTGAAGTAGTTATTCTACATACCAAATGGTTTTTAGATATCATTTATGATTTTGTCGGCGTTATTTTACCTTTAGGAAATTTTGGCACAATAGGTGCCAGTATTACATCGTTAAGTATGGGCGAAAAAAAGGTTAGAACTATTATTTATCCCGAAGGAACAGGCGAAAAATACGATGCAGGAGACATAGCTTTAGGTATATCTTATGCCAAAAATCTTACCAATCGTTTTTCAATTGGCGGTACTTTTAAGTATATTCATCAGAAAATATGGCACATGAGTTCATCTTCAATTGCTTTTGATATCGGCACGTTATTTACAACTGATTTTTATGGAATGAAGATTGGAATGAGTATTTCTAATTTTGGAAATAAAATGAAACTTGAAGGTAAAGATACTTACATTTTTTATGACCCAGACGAGACAAAATATGGGAATAATGATAAAATACCTGCTGAAATGCGCACGGATGAATATAGTTTGCCTTTAATTTTTCGTGTTGGAGTTGCTATGGATGTATTGAAAGGGGATCGTAATCGTCTAACGTTGGCAGTTGATGCAGTTCATCCTAACGATAATACTGAAAACTTGAATTTAGGTTTTGAGTATGCACTGCGTAATGCCTTGTTCTTAAGAGCAGGTTATAAAAATTTATTTACGGAAAATAGTGAAGAAGGACTTACAATGGGGGTTGGTATAGAATATAATTTTTTTAAAAGCGTTTTATTAAAAATTGATTACGCTTATCAGGACTTTGGTATTTTAAACAATGTGCAGAGATTCTCATTAGGTTTAAAGTTTTAGAACACATTGCCAGAATATCATTGGCAAGTGGTAAAGCAATAATGCAACCATCCAACACTTCATTGATAAGTTTAATTTTAGCTAATAAAAGGAATTGGAAAATATTGTAAAGTCCTATTTTAAAAAAAGAGACAAAAATGAATGACAAAAAATATGTTGTTTTTAGTGCAATTGTAGCGGCATTAGGTGGTCTTCTTTTTGGCTTTGATACAGCGGTTATTTCCGGAACTACAGATTGGCTGGAAAAAGTTTTTGAGCTTTCTTCCTTTTGGCTTGGTTTTACAGTAGCCAGTGCTTTAATTGGCACAATAATAGGAGCTATTATTATAGGAAAGCCGGCGGATAAGTATGGACGTCGGAATATTCTTTTTGCAGTTGGTGCCTTGTATTTTATTTCCGCTGTGGGTAGCGCTTTTGCCTGGAATTGGTATTCTTTTCTTTTCTTCCGTTTTATCGGAGGATTGGGGGTAGGCGGCGCTTCGGTAGTATCGCCTATGTACATTGCGGAAATTTCGCCGGCAAAATATCGTGGTCGGTTAGTGGCAATTACTCAGTTTAATATTGTATTGGGAATTCTTTTAGCATTCTTTTCAAACTATATTATTTCGGAATTGAATTTAGGAGCTCTTGAATGGCGATGGATGTTTGGCGTGGAGGCAGTGCCGGCTTTGCTTTTCTTTTTACTTCTATTTAGAAATCCTTTAAGCCCTCGTTGGCTTGTTTCAAAAGGCCGTTTGGATGAAGCAAGAATAGTATTAGAAAAATGCGGTTCTGATACGGGCAACATAGAAGAAGAAATTCAGGCAATAAAAACATCTCTTAAGTCCGAACACAATGTTTTGCGTGAAAAGCTTCTCTCGAAGAAATATATTAAACCGATTATGCTTGCCATTGCCATAGCCATGTTTAATCAGCTTTCTGGTATCAATGCCATTCTATACTATGCTCCAAGAATATTTGAGATGGCAGGCGCAGGCGCGAAATCTGCTTTACTTCAAACGGTAGCGGTGGGCGGTATAAATTTAATTATGACTATGCTGGCCTTAGCTATTATCGATAATTTTGGCCGTAAAAAACTGATGTTGATCGGTTCGATTGGTTATATTGTAAGTCTTGGTAGTGTCGCGTGGGCTTTTTATACTTATGGTTCGGATTTCAACGCAACCGGAAGTGCGGTTTTATTGGTTAGTCTGCTGGTCTTTATCGCTTCCCATGCGTTTGGACAAGGGGCAGTGATATGGGTATTTATCAGCGAAATTTTTCCAAACAAAGTACGCGCCCGTGGACAAGCTCTGGGCACTTTTACACACTGGGTTATGAATGCGCTCATCGCGTGGACTTTTCCGGTATTTGCTGAAGTATCCGGGGGGCATACATTTGCCTTTTATGCGCTTTGTATGATCGGACAGCTTTTCTGGGTAATCTTTATAATGCCGGAAACCAAAGGCGTGCCATTGGAAAAGATCCAAAAAAAATTAGGTATTTTATAAGAATAAAGCCTTTTTTAATTTTTTTTATTTAGAAAGCTTTG
>JAGHBR010000464.1 GCA_021160885.1 Caldisericaceae bacterium | reverse complement strand
TTCAACAGCCGACTCTCTCTTGATTCTTTCTTCCACTGAGCTATCAGAAAACTTATTAAAAAACAAAGATGAACACCCCCAAAAGGCATTAATACGTTCCAGAATAGTTACTGCCGCTTTGGCCGTTATTGCGTTAATAGTGGCTTACCTTTCGCCTTCAAAATTGATTTACACACTGGTTGGTTATGTCTGGGCTGGTATTGGCGGTACATTCTCTATTGTAATTTTATTTACCCTGTTTTGGAAAAAATTTCATGGTAAAGCGGTATTAATAACTATTGCCGTCGGTATACTTTTTACCATCATCTGGATTAGCAGCGGCATGGAACAGACAATAACCGCACGCGTAATGACTTTTCTGGTGGCCGGGCTGACGGCTGTGCTTTCAACTTTGATTTTAAAAGAACAGGATACGACAAAATAATTGCAGGCTCTGACCAAAGTCCTGGCCCAATGCTTTTCGAACCAATTGTTGAGAGCTTGTTGAAACACCTAAAATGGTTAGCCGGCCAGGTCTTTTTTAAGTCAGGAAAATATTTAAAGCTTTCCCCTCTAAACAGGAAAGTATTAGGATGGAAAAATTTGTGTAGATCTTTCTATTTTTTTATGAACCACAACAAGGAATGTTATTTTTTCTGAAAACAGAAAAGCCATGTAAGGGCGTTAAATTGTGGTTGATTTGGTAGCCAATTTTTAAAAACAAATTCTGATAGCGATCTTTCTGCTCATTGGGGATTAAGATCATTGCATCGGAATTCATTATTTTAATGAGAGCTTTTTCTGAAATAAGTTTCGAAAATCCTTTTTCTATGTAAATGACGTCCACGTAGGCCGAAGGCAAATAATCTAATCCCATTTCTAATTTTTTCTGGAATTTAATCTGCTGGACTTCCTTTACGGCCACTATTTTTGTTGATTCGTTTAGCCAAAGTGTACCATGAGCATAAATTTTCAAAATACGCCATTTTGTTTGTGGTATTCTAAAAAACGGTTTTTGTGAAATCATTTTACCTCAATTTATTATTTTAAGTTGATCAATACCGTTTAAGTTTTTTAATATTTTAATTGAGCACATTAAGGGCATTAAATTTAGCCTTTTCTGGTACAGTTTAAAAATTTAATTTACTTGATTGATTTTACTTTTAATTTGGACACCAATTTACAAAATGGGTAAATTGATGATTATGATTTTTATGATAGTTTTCATTGAAAAACAAACTTAAAGGTAAATTGAAAATAAGATAGTGTTATTTTGGAGAATATATGGTAAGTTTGCTTAAAGCTATCGTGTTAGGAACGATTCAGGGGTTGACAGAATTCTTACCGGTTTCCAGTTCAGGCCATCTGGTCATTTTTTCCCATCTGCTGCAATTTCGTGATGCGGGGTTGATGTTTGATGTTTTTATGCATTTTGGCACGTTGCTGTCGATTTTTGTAATGTTCCGTAAAGAGCTGCTGGAAATGATTGTAAGTCCTTTTGCCCTGCTAAAAGGGAACGCCACTGAGACGAATCGTTATTACTGGCGCTGGGATTTGTACGTAATACTGGCCTCTATTCCGGCGGCAGTAATTGGTTTATATTTTGAAGATCAAATCGAACAAGTGTTTGACAGTGTTCTTGCCGCTTTAATCTTCCTTTTTATTACCGGAATAATGATATCTTCGATTCCTTTCATTAAAAACAAAAATAGGGAAATTACAGGGCCCATGTCATTTATTATGGGTTTTGCTCAGGCGTTTGCCATTTTACCCGGAATTTCACGTAGTGGCAGTACAATCTTTGCTGGAATTTTAAGTGGAGGTAATCAGGAAAAAGTAGCCCGCTTCTCGTTCATTATGTCTATTCCTGCGGTGGCTGGCGCGGTTGTTCTTAAAGCCAGAGACTTAATCGGCACTCCTCTGACTTCATCAGAATTTATCAACATTGCATTGGGAACGCTTTTCTCTTTTGCCTTTGGTTGCCTGGCCATCTGGTGGTTGCTTGATTTTGTTAAAAAAGGTAAAATCCAGTGGTTTGGATATTATTGTTTAATCATATCTATTTTGGGGCTTATTTATTTTGTGGGATTTTAAAAAGTGGAAAAGCAAAAAGATCTTTTTACTTCGCGTTTTGGCCTTTTAGCCGCTACAATCGGCATGGCCGTTGGGGCCGGCAATATCTGGCGCTTTCCGCGGTTGGCCGGACAATATGGTGGTACCTTTTTAATTCCCTGGTTTTTATTTCTCTTTTTATGGTCCATTCCTCTGTTGGTCGTTGAATTTGGCATTGGACAAAAAACCAAAAAAGGCACGATAGACGCTTTTAGCAAAATTAACCAGCGCATTACCTGGATGGGCTGGTTCGTTGGGCTTTGTACTACCGCAATTTTATTCTACTACTCAGTGGTCTGCGGTTGGAGTTTAAAATATTTAATTCTTTCCCTGCAAGGTGCTATTTTTACGATTGATCATCAACAAATGTGGCAGTCGTTCACTCATTTAAATGTGGAGGCCGTTGCTTACCACTTTGTTGCTATTGCCATTGGCACTTTTATTATTTACCGGGGAGTTGTAAAAGGGGTTGA
>JAGHBR010000262.1 GCA_021160885.1 Caldisericaceae bacterium | reverse complement strand
CGACGCCCATGGAAATTGGTATTTAAACTAACCCTTGATGAAGAGAACGATGTTTATGTGTTTAGACCTTACTTTGTCAGGGATGAGGTCGAGATCCCCATTACCAAAGATATTAAAATTTTAACGGTAAATCCTATCTGGTTTTATTACAACAATAAACTGAATTTTTGTGAATTCCCTTTAAGCTATGCTTACATTAAATCCTTTATTGATGAAGATCTGGAAATTCGTGTACAGAAAAATGAATATCAGAGTTTTATTTCAGACTATCTGGCCAAACTACCAATTTTCCCTTACGTAGAATTTCCGCCGGGTATTGAAGTAACGGAAATCAACGAAGTTACCGGCAAACGGCTGTATCTTGAAGAGATGGAAGATCAATTGGTAGTCTCATTCTCCGTGCTCTACAACGACATTGAAATCGCCTTCAGTTATCCTAATGACGAGTATCTGCATTATGACACCGCTTCTCGCAGAGTCATTCGTGTTCGGAGAGATCGTCAGACTGAAGAAGAATTGCGCCAGAAAATTCTTGAAACCAATATTCTTGAGGACACGCCTGGACTTTTCTACGCATCGTTTGAAGACTCGTTGGATTGGTTATTTGACGGTCTGCCTGAACTTCATAAACAAGGCTTCGAAATTTTGGGCGAAGAAAAATTAGTTCGTTTCCGCGTCAATCGGGCACCGGCTAACTTTGGGCTTTCCGTCTCTTCGGAAACAGATTGGTTTGATATTGAGTTGGCATTAACTTTTGATGGTATTGAAGTAACGCTGGAAGAATTAAAAAAAGCCTTAAGGTCCAATAAAAAATTTGTCAAATTGCGGGATGGAAGTATTGCCAGACTTCCGCAAAAGCTAATTGAAAAGTTAACTTACATGCTCAACTTTGGAAAAACAGAGGGAGATTCGCTGCGTTTTGCCAATTATCATGTAACCTTTATTGATCAATTACTGGCTGATGCAGACCAGAAAAAACTGGATGGACTTAGTCAAGAAAAATTGCAAAAATTAGACCAGTTTGAAAAGATTAAAGCATACCAGATGCCCGAAGGCTTTAAAGGTACCCTTCGTGATTATCAAAAAGCTGGTTACGACTGGATGAACTTTTTACGCGAATACGGATTTGGCGGTATTCTGGCCGACGATATGGGCCTGGGCAAAACCATTCAGGCGCTGGCTATTTTATTGAATGAGATCAAAAAGAATCCTAAAAAACCTAATTTAATAGTCGCACCAACTTCACTTATTTTCAACTGGTTGCAGGAAATCGAACGATTTACCCCGGGAATCAAATATCTGGTCCACTACGGCACAAGAAGAACCAGGGACATTCGCCGGCTTAAAAAGTATTCGTTGATTTTGACCACCTATGGTCATGTTCGTCGTGACATCGTTTTACTGAAAGAGATCGAGTTCAATTATGCCATTTTAGATGAATCTCAAAACATTAAGAATCCGATGTCCGAAACATCAAAAGCCGTGCGTTTGCTTAATGCCCGCAACCGCTTAGCGTTAACTGGAACGCCGGTCGAAAACAATACTATGGATCTATGGGCTCAATTTGCCTTTATTAATCCCGGTTTATTAGGCGACCTGAACTTTTTTAAAGAAACTTTCATGCGGCCGATTGAAAAAGAGCAAAACGTGCAGGTAGCCAGTTCTCTGCGACGGCTTATCTTTCCTTTTATTTTGCGCAGGACTAAAGAAGATGTTGCCAAAGAACTACCACCAAAAGTCGAAAATATTGTTTTCTCGCCAATGTCTGATGATCAGCAGAAGCTTTATGACAAATGGCGCCTGGCTTACAAAGACAGCATCCTGGCAGAAATTGAAAGTCAGGGGCTGAATAAATCCAAATTTAAGGTTCTGGAAGGATTAACCAGGTTGCGTCAAATCGCCTGTCACCCTGAATTAGTTGATCCAAAATACAATAATGGTTCCGGGAAATTTGATGCCCTTATGGAGATGATTGAAGAGATTGTTTCAGAAAAACATAAAGTTCTGATATTCAGCCAATTTGTTAAAATGCTACACATCATTCGTAACTATCTGGATGAAGCAGGCATTAATTACGCCTATCTTGACGGTCAGACTAAAGATCGGCAGGCCCAGGTGGAACTGTTCCAAAATGACAAAAACGTTCGTCTTTTCCTGATCAGTTTGAAAGCCGGTGGCACCGGTTTAAACCTGACGGCCGCTGACTATGTCATCCATTATGATCCATGGTGGAATCCAGCCGTAGAAATGCAGGCTACTGATCGAGCTTATCGAATTGGGCAGACCAAAAAGGTTTTTGCCTACAAATTGATTTCCAAAGATAGCGTGGAAGAAAAAATTATCAAATTACAGGATAAGAAAAGAGAGCTGGTTAATTCGTTAATTACAACTGAAGAAGGCTTTTTTAAATCACTCAGTAAAGATGATATCATCGACCTGTTTGATTAAAATTAAAAAAGGCTGCTTCATGAAGCAGCCTTTTTTATTGAAATTTTTAATTATTAATGCAAAGAATACAAAAAGCCAACCACAACACTCAAAGCATCTATATCACCAATCATGTAACGCGCTTCAGCAAAGCCGGCCATTTTCTCATTAAAATTCATCTTGGCCCCACCAACACCAAAGATGACAAAATCTGTATCAGAGGTTGATGAAGAACCGCCCACTCCAAAAAAGGAACTGGTATACTCAACTTTACTTGAATTGAAAGCCAAACCTACGCCACCACCGGCATAAGGAACAAAAGATCCCTGGGTAGCAAAGTTGTAATGAACGTACGGGGCCAGAAGCATCTGAGAAAAAGTGACTTCTACGCCCGTCCCCTCACCATATTTTTTTGACCAGTAATCAACCATGGCACCCATTGAAATATTTTCTTTCATCAATGTGCCAAGTTCTGCCCGAGCTCCAAAGCCAATGGTACTCTCAATGGGATCTTCCGGCTTAACATACCCGGCCTGTACACCCACCGCATTAAAATTAAAATTTACCTGCGCAAATGCCTCTATGACAAAAAGCAAGGTAAAAATCGAACTTAAAATAATAAATTTGCGCATAAACGCTCCTCCTTTAATTGTAAATGAAATGATTTAAGAGATATTCTCTCACAACCTCCTAAAGGTACGGATTATTCCTATTATCATGAAGTGACGGATCGCACTTTTACACTTGTAATTGGTAAACTTCACCAGATTTAACTACAGAAACATCATAATTTTTCTGGTTCAACAACTGTTTTAAATGACTTTGCGCATCAGGTTCGCCGTGAACCAGGAATATTCTCTTCAGTCTTTTGTAGTTCAATTGTTCTATGTATTCAATAATCTCCGAATAGTCAGCATGCGCACTAAAGGCATTCATGGTAACCACTTCCGCTTTAAGTTTGTAATAATCGCCGAATATTTTCACTTCAGTTTGTTCTTCCTTAATTCGGCGGCCTAACGTATGCTCAGCCATAAAACCCACAATCATAATAGTATTTTTTGGATTTTCAATATTGTTGGCCAAATGGTGTAAGATGCGTCCCGCTTCGCACATGCCACTGGAAGAAATAATGATGGCGGATTCACTTAAGCCGTTTAATTTTTTACTTTCTTCGACATTGGTGATATAACGTACCTGGTTAAAGCCGAAAGGATTTTTGTGATGTTCTAAAAAGGCTTCTCTTGTTTCCCGATCATAACATTCCTGATGCACACGAAAAATAGAGGTAGCGTTCACGGCCATTGGGCTGTCTACATAAATGGGAATCTCAGGAATCCGCCCCTGATCATTTAACAAATGAAGAAAATAGATCAATTCTTGCGTTCGTTCTACAGCAAAGGCTGGAATAATAACTTTCCCCCCACGATCAACTGTACGATTCACTACCTCTGCCAATTTATCCATAGCAGAATCAATCGGGTCGTGCAGACGGTGTCCATAAGTACTTTCCATAACCAGGTAATCTACATCGGGTAAAATTTCCGGGTCTCGAATGATAGGTAAATTCTTTCGCCCCAAATCTCCGCTGAATCCAATACGCATTGTTTGCCCGTTATGGTTTATTTCCATTAATGCCGCTGCTGAACCTAAAATATGGCCGGCATCGAAAAAGGTAACCTTAATCCCATCTCCAACCCAAAATGGCCGGTGATAAGAAACCGTAATAAAATGATCAAGTGCCCGTACCACATCATCTTCAATGTAAAGTGGTTGTTTTTCAAAGACCTCACCTTTTTTTGCCGCCTTTTTTTTCAGGTATTCGATGTCTTTGGCCTGAATATGGGCTGAATCCATTAAAATCAAACTGGCCAGATCACGGGAGGCAGGTGTGGAATAGATGTTACCTTCAAATCCTTTTTTTACCAATACCGGTAATAAGCCGCTGTGATCATAATGCGCATGGGTCAAAACCGTGGCCTGCACTATTTTTGCATCAAACGGCCAATTTCTGTTTTTCTCTTCCGCTTCCTGCCGTTTTCCCTGAAATGCGCCACAGTCAATCATGATTTGCTGCCTATGTGCCTTTACAAAATGTTTAGAACCTGTAACCTCCTGAGCAGCTCCATAAGAAAAAAGTTCAACTTGCATGATTTTTCTCCTTAATGCATTCAAGACTCTGGAAATAAGATAAGCCTAAAAAGATTCAAATGCATTTTTAAATTATTTGAAAAAACACTGCCCTAAGGGATTGGCTGCTTTAGGCTTACAACCTAACCGACGTAATTCATGAGGGTTAAGCAATGCACATTAGTAGATAAAAAACATCGGCAATTTCGTTATTCTTCAGTGGCCTTGCTTTCCGCTTTG
>JAGHBR010000175.1 GCA_021160885.1 Caldisericaceae bacterium | reverse complement strand
CTGCTTAATACAACATGAAATAAATAAAACAAATATATCGGGTTTTCAATGCCACCTGAAAAGTGGAACAAAAATGAGAGAAAGATTAAATCTACTACAATTTGGACACTCAGGATGAATAATTCTGTTACAAAAGAGATTCCTTTTAAAAATTTCTGGATTAAAAAGTACAAAACATTGACCAGCAAGAGAACGGCCAGGGTTAACCAGATGTAGGAATAATGAATATTGAATTCCAATAAATATTTGGCAGCCAACGTTGCCAAAAAGTAACCTGCAATGGCTAGCCAGCGTAATTTAATAGACCAACCCATACGGTCTTGCAAAATGTTAATATCCAAAAAAGGAAACAACTCCCCTTCGGATTGAATAACCTTTTTCAACAACATGGCTGTTATCCTGGATTTAAGTTTTATGTAATATATAAAATTTTTCACAAAAAAAGAAGGCTTTAAAACACTTATTTGTACTTATTTTGAAAAATCACATATCACTTTTTTGTTAAATGGTAAAATATATGAATTGTAGCATGACATTCTAATTCGATACGAATATAAGTGGTTAGTAGCACAACACACTGAGTAATTTGACCAGACAGCCATGCATTGAAGTTAAAATTCATTTATTAAATGCTTAATTTACAAAGTTTTAAGCAAGAAGCAGAAACCATAATAGAGGAACCAGGAACAAGTAATTAACCATAGAAATACATTCAAAATTTAAAATTTAACATTCAACATGCTTTGCTGAGCGGCTTTTAATTTTTATTGCAGTATTATGTTTTAGAAAAAATTGCGTAAAGCCACTGGCTTTACGCAATGATCTATGGTTTATGTTTTGGGGGGATGTTTACATACCTAAGTTGACTTTAACTTTTTCAATCAATTTTTGCGGATCGACTGGTTTTTCTATGAATTCATCTACAGGTAAAAAGTCTTCGTCTTTGTCCTTATCAAATTTAAAACCTGTTTCCTGGCCTACGGCCGTAAGCATGATGATCGGAATCCCTTGCAATTCTGCATCCTGACGCATCTGGTAGGCGACATGGAAACCTTCATCCTGAGTTCCCATCATGACATCCAAAATAATCAGATCTGGTTTTTCATCTCTTGCTTTTTCAAGACCTTTTAAGCCATCCTGCGCGTCAATTACTTCGAATCCGGCATTTTCCAGTGTAATACGCATGGCTTCGACCAGGTCAATATCATCATCGATAATCAAAACTTTTTTCGGCATTTGCTTTTGCCTCCTCAATTATCACGTTCAATATTTCTGGAATGGCCTCCTCGACTTCGGGTGAAAGAGGCTGACCAAATTCAATACTCTTGGGCTGTACGCCAATAATTTTACAAGGTGCAACGGGACCAAGGCTGTGTGCAATAGAAAGCACCTCAGCAAAACTAAACCCGTGTAATGAAATCAAATTTTCACTCATTACAAAATTTTTATTCAAATCAAATACGCGAATAGTTCCAGTCTGACAGCCCATCTGAGCACTGTCTATCAGTAACACAGGTTCAGAATCACTTAAATGTTCCAGGAGAGTAAACGCATCGGACCCGGCCTCAATAAAACAAAGGGGGATAGGTAGGTCAATTTCCTTTAATCGATCGAGAATCACAGGCCCGATGGCGTCATCTCCTCTTAAACGATTTCCTAAAGCAATTACTTTCATCTTTACTCTTCAAAAGTAACATCTAACATGTGAACTGAACAGGAAATGCAAGGGTCATAGGCGCGAACCAGCATTTCCAGTTTTTTGGTGATTTCTTCTTTCGGTTCGTCAAGAATTTCCGGTACCAATTTTTTCATGTCATCATCAATATTGGCCAGATTTTGTCCGGTTGGAATAACACAATTGGCTTTTTCGATCTGGCCTTTGCGGTTGTATGTGTAATCGTGGAACAAAATGCCACGCGGTACCTCAGTAGAGGCAATGCCTCGTCCAAAACGTGTTGGATTCTGGTTTGGCTTCTCGTCCTTGATGCCCCGTTCCAATAAAATGTCCATCAAATCAATGGCATCTTCAATGCAGTGTACTACTTCTACCATTTGAGCTACGGTAATCATGTATGGATTGTGGCAAGGTGCTATTAGGCCCAATTTTTTGGCCACTTCCTGTGCTTTTGGTTTAAGCAGTTTATGACTATTGTTAAAACGTGCCATAGCCCCCACCATGTAAGAACTACGGTTAAAGCGCGTGTGTTTACTGGTAGAATGCGGCACCACAAATTCATTTGTCACATCTTCATATTCTTCCACAGGAACAAGCCCGACATCAGAAGAACAGATCAGACCATCGTAAAAAGCGTATTCCTTGTCATTGTAAAGGCTAATGTACTCTGTTTCACGTTCAAACTGAGGAATCTGATCCGCCAACGAAGCTAATACATCAATAGCAAATAGCGCATCTTTCATTCCTTCGTTTGCTAATTTTTCGCGTAGTTCTTTGATTTCGCTTTCGCTTGGTAACTTTGTAAATCCGCCTGGTACAATGCTTATGGGATGTATTGCCCGGCCACTAATCACATCGCCAATATCGTTGGCCAGACGTTTTAAGCGCAGAGCTGCCAACACAACATCTTTATGCGTGTTGACCAACGGAAAAACAGAACCGACATTCAGAAAATCCGGAGTAGCCAGGAACAGGGCATGCAACACATTGCTTTGAAAGGTTGCACCGTGGATCAAAATTTTGCGTAAAATTTCCGTTTGCTCAGAAATTTCGAGTCCCAGTGCGTTTTCGGTAGCACGTAATGATGTCATTTGATGGCCAAGACAACAAATACCGCAAATTCTTGAAGTAATGATCGCTACTTCGTGGAAGTTACGCCCCTTGAGCATGGCCTCAAAAAAACGAGGCGGTTCAACAATATCCAATTCGGCTTTTTTCAGAACACCGTTTTTAACATCCACAACAATATTGCCATGCCCTTCCACACGGGTAACATGGTGGACATTTATTGATAGATCTCTACTCATTCTTTCCCCCAGCAAATTTCTTTTTCCAAATCATTGGTGTTAAACATTTTCATGCGTTTCAATGCTTCTTCAACGGAAAAGCCGTGTTGTTTTAACATTTCAACCGCTCCGTTCTTATTGACATTGGAAACCAGTCCACGGCAACCGGTGCAGTATTGCCCATTGGAAGGACAAATAGCATCACAGCCGGCGCGTGTAATAGGCCCCAAACAGAACATGCCTTTTTCTAACACGCATTCATTTTCTTTTAACTTACATTCCACGCAAACCGCGTAATCTTTAGTTTCCGGCTTTCTACCTAATACCAGTGATTTAAAGACGTGCAGATATTCCGGCGCGCTCATGGGACAGCCGCGCACTTCGTAATCAACCTTAACCACGGCGCTTACTGGTAAAGCCGGCATGGAGGGAAAAAGATATTTGTGCTCGCCGTAAACCTCTTCCTGAACTTTTTCCAGTGGCTGTTCATTACGCATGGCATTAATACCACCGCTTACGGCGCACTGACCTAAAGCAACTAAAATTTTACTGCGGCGCCGAATATCGTAGATTCTTTGTACACAAGACGGAGTTGAAATACTGCCCTCTACAAAAGCAATATCATATTCTTCTGCCTTGTCATCCATTGCTTCACGAAATTCAACGATATCTACATATTTCAGCAAATCCAGTAATTCATTCTCAAAATTGAGTTTATTTAACTGGCAACCCTCGCAACTGGTAAAATCAAAAAAGGCTACCTTGAGTTTACCATTTTTCTTTTCCTGGCTCATAATGCCTCCTCTAATTCTTTAAGAACCGGATAATGGTAGACCGGCCCATCCTGGCAAACATAACTGTGATTAATTTGACAATGACCACATTTTCCCACGCCGCACTTCATTCTTCTTTCCAGAGAAAGGTACATGTTGGCGTCAGGCAGACGTTTGCCCTTCAAGGCCATGACTACAAACTTGTACATGACTGGCGGGCCCACAATTGCAGCAATGGTGTTTTCAATGTCTAATTTTAAGGGCGGAATCAAAGTTGTAATCACCCCTACGTTACCTTTCCAGGTAGCATCGGCCCGGTCAACCGTCATGTGAAATTCCACATCATCCCTCTGTTGCCATTCTTCGATCTCTTTCGGATAAAGTATTTCGGATGGATTTTTGGTACCGTACAGGATGATCACTCTATTGAAATCCTGTCTGTTGTCCAGCGTGTATTCAATCAGTGATTTTAATGGAGCCAAACCAATGCCACCGGCTACAAATAAAACATCTTTGCCCTCGAATTTTTGTATTTCAAAGCCATGACCAAATGGACCGCGTATGCCAATCAAACTACCGGCTTGCAATTGGTGCATTTTTTCGGTAAGGCGTCCGGTGCGACGCACCGTTAATTCAAAACCGGGTCTTCTAGTTGGCGATGAGCTGATGGAAATTGGTGCCTCGCCAAAGCCGAAGATTGACACTTCTACAAACTGGCCAGGCTGATGTTCAAATTCATGGCCTTCAGGCATTACAATGTGAAAACGTTTTTCAGTAGCGGTTAATTGTTCTACCTGATCAATGGTTGCCAAAACAGGAATGTAAAGTTCTTTTGCTTCAACAGTTAAAGTTTCCATAAACATGTCCCTCTTTAAACCAAACTCACAGCTTGCTGCTGTTTGTTGTAATCTTCGATCAGTTGATTAACGATATCGATCATAGCAATGCTGGCCGGGCAGTATTTTGAACAGCGCCCGCAACCAACACAATGTAATTCGCCGGTCTGATCGGTCTGATATTTAAATTTTCGGTACAAACGATGGCGCGTACGGGAATCGAGCGTTGGTCTGAAATTCTCACCACCGGCCACCTCTGCAAAAGGATTAAGCATGCAGCCATCCCAACGTCGTTCTCTTTTACCGGTTTTCATATCCAGATTAACTTCGTCAATCACATCAAAACAATAACAGGTGGCGCACAACAAATTACAGGTACCGCAGCCCAGGCATTTTTGTGCCACTTCTTTCCAGACTTTTGAATGATAGACATGTTCAAAAATTTGTGGCAGCCGGTTATGGTGCATCTTAATGCGCGGTTTGTGCTCGGGTATTTCGAGTTCCAACGGACTGTTCAAAGGAAGACCCGCATCAAATTCCTGCAGCAATCTTTTACCGATCTCATCTACTTCAAAAATCAAATAACCTTTTTCAACAGGTTCGAGAAATAAGGAAAAGCCGGAAACGTCATAGGGATCAATTCCCAAATCACTTGCAAAATGATATTCATCCGGCTGATACGAAACTCCAATAAAAACCGATCGTTCTCTGCGTTTTAAGTAATTGGCTTCCGGATTACCTTTTTTAAAACTGTAATCCAGCAACAAAATGGCTTTCATATCATAGGAATGCACACCCAAAAAGAACCGGTCTTCAATCGGAATTTCAGGTGACATGACTTCATTTTTTTCCAGATCAAATTCAAGCAACGTTTCCACTGGTGGTAAAAAGAATTTCTTTAACGGATGAAGTGTTCTTGTGTAAGACAATATTATTT
>JAGHBR010000474.1 GCA_021160885.1 Caldisericaceae bacterium | reverse complement strand
ATGTCAAAGATGGATACATTTTTGTAAACCAGGATGTCCGCGGTCGATTTATGTCGGAAGGCGATTTCACCAACATGACACCGCACATCGACGTGAAACGCGGTTCGGATGATGTTGATGAGAGCAGTGACACCTACGACACCATCGATTGGCTGATTAAGAACCTGCCACACAATAACGGACGGGTGGGCATCTGGGGCATTTCTTACCCGGGATTCTATGCCGCCATGTCCACCATTGATGCGCATCCTGCCTTAAAAGCCGTTTCACCTCAGGCGCCCATTGCCGACTGGTTCATTGGAGACGATATGCACCACCATGGGGCTTTTTCTTTAATGCTGGCTTTTAACTTTTTTGCTAACTTTGGACGACCACGACCAAAGCCAATCAATAAATGGCCCAAACGGTTTAAACACGGCACCCCTGATGGCTACCAGTTCTTTCTGGATCTTGGCCCTTTGCCCAACGCCAACAAAAAGTATTTTCATCACCAGATTGCCTTCTGGGACAGCGCCATGGCCCATCCCAATTATGATTATTTCTGGCAACGTCGTAATATTTTGCCCCATTTAAAAAATATTAAACCGGCTGTTTTGACAGTAGGTGGCTGGTTCGACGCAGAAGACCTTTACGGCCCGTTAAACATTTACAAAACCATAGAACAAGAAGATCGGCAAAACAAAAATTTTCTGGTCATGGGGCCCTGGTCGCATGGGGCCTGGGAACGCAGTAAAGGAGACCGCCTGGGCGACATCCGTTTTGGGGCCAAAACCAGTGAATTTTTTCAAGATTCTGTACTTTTTCCCTTTTTCATGCACTATTTAAAAGGAACATTTGTTCTTGACCAACCAGAAGCCTTGTGTTTTGACACGGGGCTGCTGCGCTGGTCATATTTCGAGCAATGGCCCATTAAAACCAGAACCAAAAAACTCTTTCTAAAAAGTGGAGGTAAATTGGATTTCTTGCCTCCGCAAGAAAAGCAGGCTTTTGATGAATACATTAGCGATCCGCAAAATCCAGTCCCTTTTACCGCTAAAATCACCAATACCTGGGGTCAAACCTTTATGGTTGAAGATCAGCGCTTTGCAGCCCGTCGACCGGATGTGCTGGTTTTTAAAAGTCAGATTTTAGACAGTACACTGACCATAGCTGGACCTTTAAAAGCCAGACTTTACATTACTTCCACTGGCAGCGATGCGGATTTCATTGTTAAACTAATCGATGTTTGGCCAGACACGACCCGTAATTTCAAGCCCAATCCCTGTCAGGTTCGCATGGGGGGTTATCAACAATTGATTCGTGCTGAAATTATGCGGGCGCGCTTTCGCAATAGTTACACCAATCCAGAACCATTAACCCCTGGCCAGATTACAACTATTGATATCCCATTAAACGACATTTACCATACATTTAAACCCGGTCATCGCCTCATGGTGCAGATCCAGAGTAGCTGGTTCCCTCTGTTTGATCGCAATCCCCAGAAATTTGTGAATATTTACCAGGCCCGGGATGAAGATTTCCAGAAGGCAACACAACGAGTTTATTTTTCCAGGGATTATCCGAGTTATATTGAATTAAAAATATTGCCCGCAACCCAATAGGTGAATTTTAGAAAAATTCAAGCATTAAGATGTAGGTTTAAACGTAAACTTAGGATAGGTCGTCAAATTTAAAAAAATTACAGCTCATCAAGTTGACCCTATCTTCTGGTAAAGAGTGTGTCACTTCAAAAAAATCCAACTCTCGCTTGATTGTTTCACGTTATTTTATTTAATTAGTTGTTATGAAAGCATCTTACGGATTTGTAGAGACAAAAGGCTTTGTGGCAGCCATTTTAGCGGCCGATGCCATGGTGAAAGCGGCCCAGGTCGAACTGGTGCCCTATCGTAAAATTGGGGCAGCTTATGTTACAGTGGTCGTTAAAGGAGAACTGGGGGCTTGCCAGGCCGCTGTAGATGCGGGTGTACGAGCCGCTGAACAAATTGGTGAATTGGTTTCTTACCATATTATTGCCAATCCTTACGATGACACCGAAAATCAGTTAGAAAGTTCGCCCCGTAAAAAACCTGAATCCAGAAAAAAGGGACTTACTCGTAAAAAAGACCAAGAAGCTTTGTTAACGGGTAAACCTGAAGATAAAGTAAAACCGGAAGAAAAAAGACCTCTTACCAGAACGACCAGACCTGGGCGTAGAAAATCCAGAGCTGAAAAAACAAAGCCTTCCAGTCCAGATCAAATTATTCTGCACCATTTAACTCAACAACCAGAAGGTTCCACACTCAATGAATTAAGCAACCTTGTTGGGCTATCGACCAAAGAAGTGCGGCTGATTCTTAAAAAATTGATGGATCAGGGCAAAGTGGAAAAGATTCAACAAAAATATTTTGCCATGTAAGGTGGGTGCGTCATGCAAATCCTGGCAATCATTAACAATAAAGGCGGGGTGGGTAAAACGACCAGTGCCGTGAACCTGGCAGCGGCTTTTGCCGAGAAAGGCAAGAAAACCTTGTTGGTTGATCTTGATCCCGCAGCCAGTGCCTCTCTGCATCTGGGAATGGATCGAACACAGGATGAGCAACCAACCATTTGTGATTATCTACTGAACGGTGCGCAGAATCTGAAAAACTACATCTATCCCACAGCCTTTCAAGGGCTTGACTGCGTCCCTTCAGAACCGGCCCTGAGCGAATTTTACGAAGAAATGGTGCAGGAAGCAGAAATCGATTATTTTATTAAACCAGACGATTTTCCGGATAAATATGATTTTGTCTTCCTGGATTGTCCACCCAATCTGGGAAACCTGGCTTACAATGCTCTGGCCATATCGGATTTTGTGCTCATCCCGGTACAAACTCAGTTTTTGGCTTTAACCGGTCTTGAACTGACCTTAAAAACCGTGCAAAAGGTACAGCGCCATTTAAATCCGGATTTGCAGATCCTGGGGTACTTTGGTACTCAGTTCGACCGACGAACACGGGCTGCTAAAGAAGTGGTTCAGTTGTTAAATAAGCGCTTTGGCAAAGAAGTGTTTCGCACGGTAATTGGTGTAAATACCAAATTAGTTGAGGCCTACAATGCACAAAAACCTATTTTAAGTTATGCTTCCTCAGCCCGTGGGGCCAAAGAATATCGGGCCCTGGCTGATGAAATTCTAAAACGCCTTAAAAAGAAAAGTAAAGTTTAATTGTTGAACCGATTGAAACCAAAGAATGGATGAACCAATGAAAAGAGTCATCACCGCAAATACAATTAAACAGGCGGCCGCTGCTGGTAAAAAACAGTTGTACGCCCCATTGAAAGAAACAATCATCACCCCAGAAGCCCGTACAGTGGCCAGCCAGTTAGGCGTGGAATTACTGGAGTTTTCTCTGGCCACTCCTCAGGGAAAACCTATTGATGAAAATCTGGTGCGCCAGGTGATGGAACAGGTGATGAAAAACCTGCCGCCATCTAAACAAAATTACCAGAAAATCAAATCAGTGGTCATCGAAGTCTTAACAGCTTACTTAAAGAAAAATTCCTGAGGAATGTGCATGTTATTTGATCAATGGATGGAAAAAATCTGGTTTAAAACACCCATTGTAATTTTTCCACAACCTCAGGATATCCGCATTCTTAAAGTGGCCCGCCGGTTAACAGACACCGGCCTGGCCCGTGCTTTATTGCTTGGTAATCAGTTCGAAATTCGCAGTTTTGCTGAAACACAAAAAATACGTTTGAATGGCGTTTCTGTCCGTAAACCAATCCATTTTACCAGTTTTGATCATTATTGTCGTGATTTTAGAAAGCAATTTGCGCCGGAGAAAAAGATTCCGGAAATCCGTCAACAGTTACAACAACCAACGCTTTTTGGCTTGCAAATGTTGTGGCACCAGGAGGCTCAATTAGCTTTGCTCAGACCACAGGCCTTCAAGGAATTACTGAGTCAGTGGAGTCACTTACTCACCGATGGTCAGCACATGCTGTCTTCATTTTCTCTTGTATGGCATGAACAGGAAAAACAACTTTTAGCTTTTGCCGATCCTTATTTTTATCCGCGACCGACTCCTGAACAACTGGCAGAGATAGCCATTACGACGGCTAAAAATTTTCAAAAATTAAGTAATCAGACGGCCCGTTTGGCCATGCTCTCTTTTTCTACCAGAGGTAGCGCCAGTCATCCTCAGATAGAGGTAGTGCGCCAGGCCTTGACCATCATTCGCAAGAAAGCGCCGGATTTAAAAGTTGAAGGTGAAATCCAGTTTGACGCTGCGTTTGTACCGGAAGTTGGTCGTAAAAAAGCTCCCGGAAATGTTTTGAATGGAAAAGCCAATGTTTACATTTTTCCTTCATTAAATGCGGCCAATATTGGTTTAAAAATAGTACAGACATTAACACCTTACCAGACACTGGGCCCTATTATTCAGGGACTTAAATATCCGGTGCAATTGATTGACGACACTGTGTGCGAAGATGGCCTTTTTAAACAGATAATCGTTGCGTTAAATCTAATAAATGCGTAAACTTTTAAATTGTGTGATGTGAGGGAATGTTTGATTAATTGAATCGTTGAATGGTCGAATAATGGGAAGGAGAGAGCGGAATTTTACGTTGTGTAATGGTAGTAATTTTTAAGAAAATTAATGATTAATCCTCTGGCCTGAACCATATTGTGGTTTTTTTAGACTTTACCGGTTCTGAAAACAAAAGGTACAGGGGATAAAAAGCGAAAAATGGTTAAACCTTAATAAACAGGAGAAATTTATGGAAGCATTAGGCATGATCGAGACAAAAGGTCTGGTTGGATTAATCGAAGCTTCAGACGCCATGGTAAAGGCGGCACGGGTAAAACTGGTTGCCTGGCAACAGATTGGTGGCGGTTACGTGACAGCCCTGGTACGTGGTGATGTGGCAGCTTGTAAAGCAGCGACCGATGCCGGAGCCGCCGCAGCCGAACGCGTGGGCGAACTGGTTGCAGTACACGTCATTCCGCGCCCTCACGGCGATTTGGAAGACGTTTTCCCTATTAAGCTAACTGGTGAAATAAAATAAAAAAGGAAGGAGCTTTTATGGAAGCATTAGGCATGATCGAAACAAAAGGTCTGGTTGCTTTAATTGAAGCTTCGGACGCCATGGTTAAAGCGGCACGGGTAAAACTGGTTGCCTGGCAACAGATTGGCGGCGGTTACGTTACCGCACTGGTGCGTGGCGATGTGGCTGCCTGTAAAGCCGCTACCGATGCCGGCGCCGCTGCTGCCGAACGCGTGGGTGAACTGGTTGCCGTACACGTCATTCCACGGCCTCATGGCGATTTGGAAGAAGTTTTTCCCATTAAATTGCCCGAATCTGAGAAAAAGTAATTAACGATGTACTTCAGGCTTTTGCTTGAAAGCCATTACAGAAGATTTTCTCAGTTTTTCATGTTCGTTCCATTGAAGCTATTTTCCGAAAGAGGGAAATCATGCATTTAGATGATAAACAAATCGCCCAAATTGTAGAAACCGTGCTGTCGCGTCTGGAACAAAGCGAAGCAGCTTCCGGCAGAGGGCGTTACCCGCAGGGCATTTTTGCCCGACTGGAAGATGCGATTGAAGCGGCACATCAGGCTCAGAAAAAAATACGTAAATTAGAGCTGCGCGCAAAAATCATTCAGGCCATGCGTGAAGCTGGTAAAAAACATGCCCGTGAACTGGCCGAAATGGCCGTAAAAGAAACGGGTATGGGACGCGTCGAAGACAAAATCGCCAAAAATGTTTCTCAGGCGCAAAAAACGCCAGGCCTCGAAGACCTGCAGCCAATAGCTTTGTCCGGTGATCATGGGTTGACCTTGATTGAGAACGCGGCATGGGGCGTCATTGCCTCGGTGACGCCTTCAACCAATCCCGGCGCTACGGTGATTAACAACTCTATCAGCATGGTAGCCGCTGGCAATGCGGTTGTGTTTGCTCCGCATCCGGCAGCTAAAAAAACTTCCCAGCGGGCAATCGAAATCTTAAATCAAGCTGTTGAATCGGTGGGCGGACCGGCCACTTTATTAACCACCGTTGCCGAACCGTCCATTGAAACCGCGCAAAAATTGTTTACCTACCCGGGTATCGATTTATTGGTGGTGACCGGTGGTGAAGCGGTGGTTAAGGCTGCTAAAAAAGTAACCGACAAACGCCTGATGGCGGCCGGCGCGGGAAATCCACCAGTGGTAGTGGACGAAACCGCAGACATTCCTAAGGCTGCACGAGACATTGTGTTTGGCGCTTCGTTTGACAACAACATTGTTTGTGCCGATGAAAAAGAAATCATTGCCGTGGATTCTATTGCCGACTATTTAAAAGAAGAATTAAAAAAGAATAATGCGGTCGAATTAACTCCGCAACAAGGTGAAGAATTAGCTAAAATTATTTTAGAAGATTATCCAGGGCCAGAAGCACGCATTAATCGCAAGTGGGTGGGCAAAGACGCCTACCTGTTCGCAAAAGAAATTGGGCTTGATGTGCCAAAAGAAACGCGCCTGCTTTTTGTTGAAACCGATAAAGACTATCCCTTTGCCCGAATTGAATTGATGATGCCGGTTGTTCCTTTGATCAGGGCCAGTGATGCAGATCGAGCTATTGATCTGGCCATTGAACTGGAACGCGGTTTACATCATACGGCAGCCATGCATTCTAAAAATATTGATCACATGGATCGCATGGCCAATGAGATCAATACCAGTATTTTTGTGAAAAACGGTCCTTGTTTAGCCGGACTTGGGTTCGGTGGCGAAGGCTGGACGTCCATGACGATTACCACACCGACTGGCGAAGGGGTTACTTCCGCACGAAGTTTTGTTCGACTACGTCGTTGTGTGGTCGTTGATCATTTTAGAATTGTTTAATTTGAGGTCAAAAAATTCTTGCAGAAAATTAATGAGCATTTAAAAAAAATAGAACAGATCATCAATGATCCGCAACCCCGCAGAATAGATGGCTCCTGGCAGGTGGGGATTGATTTAGGCACGGCCGACATTGTGCTTATGGTTGTTGATGAACAGGGCGAACCACTGGCTGCTTTCATGGAATGGGCAGAAGTCGTACGTGACGGCGTGGTTGTGGATTACATCGGGGCTGTTGATATTGTGAAACGGTTGGTTCAGCAAGCCGAGGCTAAATTAAACATTGAAATCAAAGAAGCCGTGACATCATTTCCTCCAGGAACCGAACCACGCATTTCGCAAAACGTAGTTGAAAATGCCGGACTAAAAGTTAAAACAATGATTGATGAACCTTCCAGTGTAGTTCATCTACTTAATATTGACCATGGTGCGGTTGTTGATATCGGTGGTGGGACGACCGGACTTTCACTGGCTGAAAATGGTAAAATCATTTACACGGCCGACGAACCTACGGGTGGACGTCATGTAACTCTGACTATTGCTGGCAATCAACGCATTTCGTTCGAAGAAGCCGAAAAGATGAAAAGAGCCGCGCAAACCAATGGACTGATGGCCGTGGTGGAGCCGGTTTTTCAAAAAATGGCCGAAATCATTAAGAATCATTTAGAAAAATTTTCGGTTAAAGATGTTTACCTTTCGGGCGGCACCTTTTGTTTTCCGGGAATTGTTGACGTTTTTAAACAGGAGCTGCCGCATTTGAATTGGATTTTACCTGCTCAGCCACTTTTTTTAACACCGCTGGCCATTGCTTCGTACCAAAAGAAACGGGCATAAGATGGATCGTACAGCTCTCATTAAAAAGATTCGGGATGCAGGAATTATTGGCGCAGGAGGGGCGGGTTTTCCGACCTACAAAAAGCTGGACGCTCAGGTGGAGCGCATCATCGCCAATGGCGCGGAGTGTGAACCATTGCTCTACAAAGATCGCGAAACCATGTTGCAGGAAGGCAGGGCCCTGTTTCGCGGTTTACAGATCATGCAGCAAATAACCGGCGCTTCTAAAGTTACCATCGCTTTAAAAGAAAAAAACCGCGACATTGCTCAAATTTACGCCGACATGGCGCGTCAGCATGGGTATGAATTTTTTATTTACAAAGATGTGTACCCGGCAGGCGATGAGTACATTCTGGTTTACGAAATTACCGGTAAACGCATTCCCCCTGGCGGCATTCCCTTGCAGGTTGGCGCGGTGGTGGACAATGTGGAAACCATCGTTAATATTGCCCATGCGGTTGATGATGATCGGCCGGTGGTTGACAAGTTCGTTAGCATTACCGGGGCCGTGCAAAACGCCATTTCGCTACGTGTGCCAGTGGGCATTTCTATTGGAGAATGTTTGGAACTGGCCGGAGGTGTAATCATTCCGAATCCTGCGGTGCTAACGGGCGGAGTCATGATGGGCAGCGTGGAATTTGATTTGCAAAAGCCTGTCAGTAAAACACTGGGCGGGTTAATTGTCTTACCCGATGACCATTACCTCGTTCGTAAGAAGACCACCCCGCGAGAAACTTACACACGTATTGGACATGGCCAATGCGACCAGTGTTCTTTGTGTACCGAAATGTGCCCGCGCTACATTTTAGGCTACCCCATTGAACCGCACAAAGTCATGCGCACTTTACTATTAACCGGCGAGGCTAAAGAGCGCGCCAGTTTGTGGGCTCAATATTGTTGTGAGTGCAATGTGTGTACCTTAATTGCCTGCCCCGAAGGACTGGATCCTAAAAACATTTGTGTGGACGCCAAACAACTATTGCGTGAAAAAGGGCTTTCGCGCAGCGAAGAAGAGTTGGAATTTCTGTTTCGGGATGTCCATCCCGCGCGTGAAGGACGAGAAGTGCCCATCCCGACGGTTTACCGTCGACTGGGATTAACGGAATACGATCGCCCGGCCAAATTCACCGATATGGTTGTGGAACCGACGAAAGTAATGTTACCTTTAAATTCGCACATTGGAGCACCGGCTGAACCTCTGGTTCAAACTGGCCAGACGGTTCAAAAAGGGCAACGCATTGCCGATGTGCCACAAGGCCAATTGGGCAGCCCGGTACACGCCAGCATTGACGGACGCGTTACAGCCATTAGCAAGCAGATGATTGTCATCGAAAGAGGAGTTGGGAAATGAAAGGCGCAGCCATTGGAATTGTAGAAACATCTTCCATTGCCAGAGGTCATTTAGTGGCCGATGCGGTTTTAAAACGAGCCGATGTGGAAATTGTCGTTAATCGAACCATTTGCCCGGGTAAGTACATGGTGCTCATTAGCGGTGATGTGGATGCCGTGAATGCCAGTATTGAAACCGGCGTAAAGGTCGGTGCGCACACCGTGGTCGATTATTTCATCATTCCCAATGTCCATCCCGATGTTTTCCCGGCCATTAGTGGCGTAAGCCACTTACCTGAAGTTAAAGCTCTGGGCGTTATTGAGGGCTTTTCAGTAGCCTCGGTGATTGAGGCAGCCGATGCTGCGGTTAAAGCTGCTGATGTGCAGTTGATTAATGTTCATTTGGCAATGGCCATTGGCGGTAAGGGGTATGTTAGCTTAACCGGAGAAGTTGGCGATGTGGAGGCCGCGGTGGCCGCCGGTGCAGCGGTCATTGAGAAGAAGGGCCTGCTGGTCGAAAAAGTCGTTATTCCTTCTCCTCGCAAAGAGATCATCGAAGAGTTTATTTAGAACACCTTGCCGAAATATTTAGAACTCAAGAATTTTGTGCTTTTCAACGTAGTTAATCTATCAGCTTAAAAAAAAAGAAAATAGAGCAATTGAGGTGCTTTGTTACCACAATAAGTGCAAATCTGTGATTAATAAAAATTTCGCTGTGTTTCGCTAGTTTTTCGTTTCCTGTTCATCGTCGGTTTTTTCTTTCTGTCCGCCTTTCAAGTCATAAGGTAAAATGTAAATCGAATTGGTAAACGGATTGATATCGATGTAAACATTCACACCGTACACCTGTTGAATTAAATTGAATTGTAACACTTCAGCCGGCGGGCCGGCTTTAACGATTTTCCCCTGATCTAACAAATACAGCCGATCGCAAAACTGAGCTGCTAAATTGACCTCATGCGTCACTAACACCACCGTCTTTTTTTCGCCCATGCTGAGCTGTTTCAACAATTTTAAAATGGCAATCTGGTGTTTTAAATCCAGCGAAGCAGTCGGTTCATCTAACAATAAAACCGGCGTATTTTGGGCCAGCACACTGGCAATAATCACGCGTTGTTTTTCACCCCCGCTAAGTGAGGTGTACATGCGGTCTTCCAGTCCGTTTAAATCGGTTAAACGAATAGCTTTTTTAACAAATTGTTCGCCCTGCGCATCTCCGCCAATCAGCCCTGTAAAATAGGGGTAGCGCCCCATTTCAATTACCTGACGAACCGTAAACGGAAAGGTTAAATCCACACTTTGCGGAACGTAACCTATCTGACGGGCAATAGCCTTGCGTTTCCAGTCTTTTATAGGTTTTTTAAACAAGAAAAAAGCGCCATCCTTAACAGGCAGAAGGGCAGCCATTATTTTAAGTAAAGTCGATTTTCCCACTCCGTTCGGCCCAATGATGCCAACAAATTCACCGCTCTTAATTTGCAGATTAATTTCATGTAAAACCGGTTTCTGTTGGTAAGCAAAGTTCACCTTTTGCAAGCGAATGACTACCTGTTCCATCACAATCCTGCTTGATTAATGATTTGTTAACAACTTACTATTTTTTAGTAATTGAAAGCAAAATTGATTGATGAAGCAAGTTGGTTTAGAATGGTGTTCAGAATTCTTATTCAGAAAAACATCTTCTTAAGGTTTAAAATATTATTCCCGTTCATCCAAAAAATCATGTCGGTGGAAAGGCAAACCATATAGGAAGAATGATAATTCCAATGACAAAACATGTAGGAGGAATGACAATTCCTCCCACTTCCCCTCACGAAGAAAGTGGTTTACCGAGTTTTCATACGGCAAACATATTTGCAGGTCTTAGCCCCAAAATTATGTGGGTGAAAGGGCTGTGCCACCTCCCCCTTCACATACGAGGAAAGTAGTTTTGCCGAATTCTCATTCGGCAAACATGTTATGGGGGGAGTTCCCAAAATCATGTAGGTGGAATAGCAATTCCACCTACTTCCTCTACGAAAAATAGCTTTCCGAAATCTCATGCGCAAGAAACTATGTAGATGGAATGACAATTCCAAAGACAAAACATGTAGGTGGAATGACAATTCCACCTACTTACAAGCATGTTTCTAAAATTGTACTTTCATTATACTAATAATCCAGGTAGTAAAGGATCAATTTCCAGCAAGCCAGGATTCCCATCAATCCAATACCGTGCGCTTGAGAACAAATAATCTTCAGGTTTTTTTACCATTTTTGCTTTAACCGGATTAAAATGAATATAATTTAACTTTTCTTCAAACATTTTCCGATTCCATATAGGAACACCTATTGATTTGCCTTCCCAAACTTTAAAACTGTTTCCGTTTTTCGTCTTGATTTTAAACTTTTCTAAATATTGATCACATTCGGCAAACGAAATGCCACTCGTTAGATGTTCGGAAAGAATTTTAACAAATTGTCTTGATGTTGTGCGTAATAGATTTTGATTGAATTTTAATAAATTTTCTGATGGTTGATCAAAATTTGTGTCGGCATCCAAGTTAATTCTCCAGGGATAGGGTCAAGTTTATTCCCCACGTAAGATAAAAAATATATTTAAATTTAAATGAATTTAT
>JAGHBR010000207.1 GCA_021160885.1 Caldisericaceae bacterium | reverse complement strand
TTAATGACCGATTTAATCGCCGGCAGCAAAAGTTCACCACCTTGTTCGTTTTTTACCACGTAAACGTCATTTGCAGTGTAAGACCACACATCACGAATGACGCCGAGGTAATTTCCCTGTTCATCAAAAACCTTTAGTCCCAGCAACTCATGCACATAGTATTCATCTTTTTTAAGCGGGACTAATTCCTGTTCTTCAATGTAAAGGTATCGATTGCGGAGCAGTTCTGCTTCTTCAATACTATCTACCCCGGCAAATTTTATAAAAACAAACCTATTCGATAAACGTACATGTTCGATCGAATAGGCTTGTTTCTTATTTTCTTTTTCGATAAAGACTTGTTTTAAGTCTAAAAAGTGCTCGGGAAAAGAGGTAATAATTTCCACTTTAACCGAGCCATCGATGCCTTGCGGCTTTAATACCTTTCCAACAACAAACATTCTCGATTATTCGAGAATTTCCAGAACAGCACGTTTACCTTGTTTTGCAGAAGCTGCCGCCAACAATGTCCGAATGGATTTAGCCGTCTGGCCTCGTTTACCAATAACCTTGCCCAGATCGCCTTCGCCAACGCGCAATTCGTAAACTGTTACACGCTCACCTTCAACTTCCGTTACCTGAACTTCATCAGGTTTGTCAACCAGATGTTTGGCGATGAACTCGACGAAATTTTTCATATCCACAATACGTCCCTCCGTTTAGTGAACTCACAACTGCAGTTAACTATAATGCTTTCTTATTATTATAGCAAGATTCTACTCAAAAAACAAGACTTTTACGCTTCCTGAGCCTCAGAATTTGATTGTTCTTCGGCTGGCGGAGCGTCTGCAACCTGTTCTTCTTTAGCTTCTACTTCAGGTTCTTCCTTGGGTTCTTCTTTAGCTTTGGCTTTGCTCGAAGCTTCTTTTTGTGCCTTCTGGGCCTCTAAACGTTTTTGACGTTCTAATTGGAGAACTTCCCATTTTTTGAATTCTTCTTCAATTTTTGCTTCATCAGCGCCGTGTTTCATCAAGTCCCATTTCAACCAGATGCCTTTGCGACGCAACAAGTTCTTAACCGTTTGTGTAGGCTGGGCTCCGTTTTGCAACCAGTAAAAAACGCGATCTTCTTTAACTTCAACGGTTGCCGGTTCGGTTAACGGGTTGTAAGTACCCAGCGTTTCAATGAATCGCCCATCACGCGGTGAACGACTATCGGCTGCAACGATGCGGTAGAATGGTCTCTTCTTTCTTCCCATGCGACGTAATCTAATTCTGACTGCCAAGTTTAAACCTCCAATTATTTTTGATTAACCAATTCCGAAGGGCATTCCGCCGAGTCCCCGGAATGATTTTTTGTTCATTTGTTTCATCATCTTTTTCATCTGCTCGAATTGACGCATTAACGCATTAACATCCTGCACTCTGGTACCGCTGCCCATGGCAATACGTTTCCGACGACTGCCGTTCAAAATTCTTGGATTGCGTCGTTCCTCATTGGTCATCGAATTGATGATGGCTTCCACACGTACCAGGTTCTTTTCGTCAACCTGAGCATTCTTTAACTGACTCCCAACACCAGGAATCATTTTTAAAAGGGATTCTAATGATCCCATCTTTTTGATTTGCTGTAATTGATCTAAGAAATCTTCTAAATCAAATTCAGCTTTGCGTAATTTCTTTTCAAGCTTTTCGGCCTTTTCCCGATCAATGGTTTCTTGTGCTTTTTCGACCAGGGTAACCACATCACCCATGCCCAGAATGCGAGAAGCCATGCGATCGGGATGAAATTGCTCGATGTCGTCTACTTTTTCGCCAACGCCAATAAATTTAATCGGCTTGCCAGTAATAGCCTTAATGGAAAGTGCAGCCCCACCACGAGCGTCACCATCCATTTTAGTCAAAACAACCCCGTCAAAGTTCAGTTTTTCAGCAAATTGCTGGGCGGTGTTAACCGCATCCTGACCGGTCATGCCATCAGCCACGAACAATATTTCGTGTGGACGGATGCGATTTTTAATATTAACCAGCTCCTGCATCATCTGTTCGTCGATGTGCAGACGACCGGCAGTATCCAGAATAACCGTGTCCAGCATTTGCTGGCGCGCCTGACTAATGGAATTAAAGGCAATCTTCACCGGATCGCCGGCGCCTTCGTCGTAAACCAGCACATTAATCGACCGGCCTAATATTTTTAATTGTTGAATAGCTGCTGGACGGTAAACATCGGCTGCCACTAACAAGGGTTTTCGATTCTTTTTTTGCAAATACTTTGCCAGCTTAGCAGCAAACGTCGTTTTACCGGAACCCTGCAAACCGGTTAACATGATGATTGTTGGCGGAATTCCAGCCGTGCGGATGTTAGCTGTCGTACCACCCAATAAGCGCACCAGCTCGTCATGTACAATTTTGACGATCATCTGTCCTGGCGTAACACTACGCAGGACTTCTTCGCCAAGGGCCTTTTCTTTAACTGAGGCGACAAAATCTTTTACAACTTTGTAATTGACATCCGCCTCTAACAGGGCACGGCGTATTTCTTTTAACGAATCGTCAATATTTTTTTCGGTTAACTTTCCGTAACCGCGTAACCGTCGAAACGTCGATTCCAGTTTTGACGTTAATTCTTCAAGCATAGTATCCCGACATCAGTGCAAATTTTATTATGACCAATAAATGTAATTAATTTTGTTCACTTTATCAAGAATAATTGAAGGAAAATGTAAAATTTTTTATTGAAATATTGATAGGCTAAATGATT
>JAGHBR010000028.1 GCA_021160885.1 Caldisericaceae bacterium | reverse complement strand
GAATAGATAGTTAGGCATTCCTTTTTCTCCTTGAATAATCTTTTTTAAAGAATTTTTAATTTAATATAATTTTCTACTGTCTCCAAATTCAACGCAACTCGCCCATTTTTTGTCTGATATAGTCTACATTTTCTATCTCAGTCGGATCTTTTTTATAGAGCAATGCTAAATAATAACTTACCCAGTCACCAAGCAGGACCAGCGAAAAAACTTTTTCCAGACGGGTTTGCCCATCAGCATAAACTTCAACGACTTCTACACCTCTTTTTTTAATAATTTCTTTCGATATTTCTATGCGCTTTAATACTCGCGGATCAACATCTTTATTTTCCAGGAAAATGGTTACAAAATTTTTAACCAGATCGGAATTCCACTCCCAGCCTACAATTTCGTTATGATTCATTTCAGGAATTACGCCAGCTATGGCCAGCGCTTTGGCTTTTTGCTCGATCTCATTTTTCCAGCTTTTGGATACGGATCTTAAATAAGGTGCCGTGGAATAAATTACCGGGACTTTATCCTCTATGGTGTAAGCCAAAGAACGACTTAATATAGGCCCGTTAAAGGTTGGATAATCATTACGCTGATTAAATTCTTTTACAAATTTGATTAAATTGGTCAGGCCTGCGTCATAATTTGAAATAAATTGATTTCTTCCTAAAAAGTGGTAAAGCGGAAAAAACAACAATCCAAGCACATGGCGCGAACGAAATTTTTCAGGCAACTGAATAAGAGATAAGTTGTTCTCTTTTGCCAGGCGCAATAATTCACCGCCACTGGTTACCACTAAAAGCTGAGCTCCGCTTTCAATGGCCTTTTTAGTCGCTGCTATGGTCTCTTCTGTTTGCCCAGAATAGCTGGATGCAATGACTAATGTTTCTTTGGTGCAATAACCAGGAACAAAGTAGCCCCCCACAACATTCATTGGAACCTTTAAACAATCAAATAAAACATCGTGTAACAGATCACCGGCCAACCCAGAAGCTCCCAACCCTAAATACACAATGTTCCGAATTTTGGAAGTATCAATACTAATTTGTGCCTGATCTAATAGTTGCGAACTTTGTTCAATTTGTAAATAAAATTTTAATAAAATACTTTTATAATCAGATTTGTCTAAGGTGTACATGGATGTCTCCTATTTTAAATATTCTAAATCTTCAATTTTTTCTTTTACAAAATTATGACATTCCTGTTCAATTTGTTGTGTAGTATGTAAATTTTTAACCTTTTGATATAGGGCTTTACATTCGGCTAAACTCAAAGAGCGAATAATTTTCTTTGCACCGGCAATGGAAAAAGGATTCATACTAAAGTATCTTAATCCCATACCTAACAACAGAGGAATAGCTTCCGGAATAGCAGCAAATTCTCCACATAAAGTAACTTCTAAGTTTTTCTTTTGAGCCGCTTTAATACTCATTACAACAAAACTTAAAACAGCTGGATTAAAGGTATTAAAATTTTTTGAGACCATTTCATTGGTTCGATCCATAGCTAAAACATATTGAGTCAGGTCATTGGTACCAATACTAAAAAAATCGACATATTTGGTGAATGTTTCAGCCAATATGGCTGCGGCCGGAGTTTCAATCATAATTCCCAGTTGAATATCAGGATCAAATTCAATTTTTTGCTGCCGTAAATCATTCTGAACTTCAGCAAGAATTTCCTTTACTTTAATTATTTCATCAACCGATGAAACCATCGGTACCAAAATTTTGACCTTGCCAAAGGCGCTGGCTCTCAAAATGGCTCTTAATTGTGTTTTAAAAATATTGGGTCGGTCTAACAAAAAGCGAATAGCCCTCCATCCCAAAAACGGATTTGTCTCGGCCTTATATTCACTGGTAGGTAAAAGTTTATCACCACCTAAATCAAGAACGCGAATGGTTACTACGCGTCCTTCCATTTGTTCAACAATCTGTTTATAATAAGCAAATTGTTGTTCCTCTGAAGGCATGGATTGTTTTTCAATAAAAAGACTTTCCGTGCGGAACAAACCAATACCTTCGGCCTGATTGATCCGTGCATCATTCACTTCATGAGCAAATTCAATATTGGCCAATAGGTGTACCTGACAATTATCTTTGGTTACTGCAGGGGCCTCAATTTCTTTAAAAAGTCTTTTTTCAAAAGCTTCAAAGTCTTTCTTTTTTTCATTGTATTTTTTTATCGTTTCATCTGTTGGATTAATTATTATGGCTCCGGTAAACCCGTCGAGGATTAAATAATCTTTGTCATGCAAAATTTGGGACAAATTGTATCGATTAACCACTGCCGGAATTCGTAAACCACGGGCCATAATGGCCGCGTGGGAGGTTCGCCCGCCTTTGTCGGTTAAGAATCCTAGAATTAAATTTCGGTTGAAATTTACAGTATCTGCTGGTGAAAGCATTTCGGCCACCACAATCGCCGGAGCGCCTAACTGATAATCTACGTCAATTCCCAATAAGGCATTGACCAGTTTTTGCTTCAGGTCAATAATGTCATAAGCGCGTTCACGAAAATATCGGTTTTCAAGATTGATAAAGTATTCGCTTTTTTCAGAGAGTACTTTGGAAACAGCCTGAGCCGCTGAACAGTGAGAACGATCGATCTCCTGTTTAATTTCATTGATTAACACAGGATCGGATAAAAAGGCCTTCTGACTTTCGAATATCTCGGAAAACTGATCCTGATAGTAAATTTCGCTACTACGCTGGGCATTTTCTAATTGCTTATGAACTTTTTGCACCGCACTTTCAAATAAGCGCCACTCTTTCTCCACATCATCAACAGTAACCTCTAACTCCGAAATATTAATCTGAAAGGGGCGGAAAATATAGGCAGGCCCAATGCCAATTCCCGGAGACGTGGGTAGTCCTTTTAAAACAATTTCCCGTCTTATTTTTTTAGAATTATTGTTCTTCATCGAAATTACTTTGAATTAAGTTCAACAATGCCTCGTAAGCTTCTTTTTCATCATTACCACTAATTTCAAGAATTATTTCACTGCCTGGCTCCGCAGCCAACATCATTACGCCCATAATACTTTTACCATTCACTTCTAAACCGTCCTTAATTACTTTAATATCTGAGTCAAATTTACCAGCAACCTGCACAAATCTTGCCGCGGGCCGGGCATGTAAACCATGTTTATTCGTTATTACTACTTTTTCTCGTATCATATCACTCCACAAACAATTGCTAATACCAAACTAACCATAACCGGCGTATAAAACATCTGTTTCTTTAACCTCATCCAGAATGAACTTATTAAAGTCGCAATGAATAACAGAAACATTAACCAGTGATGAGTCAATGCTTCTCTAATATCCCAGGAAATCAACATTCCTAATCCAATTATTGCTAAAATTTTAAAAAAGTTCAATAATTTTTCGAAATTTTCAATTTTTATTTTCTTGTAAATTTCAAAACCTGAACTATATCCATCAATTATTCCCTTTAATCGAATATAGATATGGGGAATATTGTATAATACAAAAGTTAAGAACAAGTATAGAATTTTCAAATTCTGATTTTCAATATAGGCTAAGCCCACAAGTCCAAAGATTAATGAAGCTGGCCTGATGACAGCCCAACAACAGCGATCCCCAATGGCACCCAAAGGGCTAATTAGAGCGTTTTTGAATTTCTCGATAGTTGTCGGGTCCGTAGGACCATCCTTTTCATGAAGTTCCTGCTCGAGCCGTGCAATAGCTCCAATGGCATACGAAGCAAAGTAAGGATGAGCGTTGAAAAAGGCCAGATGCCTTTTCACAAAAGCAACATAGTCCTCTCTGTTTTTACAAACTTTGCGGCCGATAGAGGAAAGGGCAAAACAAAATCCTATAGACACCATGCTTTTAAAGTTCCATACAGACTGAATAAAAAAGGAACGCCAAAGCAGATTAAGGACATCAAGAGTTCCAAGTTTAAATATGTTTTTAAAGGATTTCATAAAATACCGTCACTCCTCCAATCAGTAATCCTACCACATACCATGCTTGCCATTTTTTTTCTTTAAAAAGAGTAGCTGTCATTCCTATTCCACTACCTAAGATGGCAATCCGGCTGTAAACACCGATTTTATTCAAATCGGCTATCAGCACGCCCTGAAATAATTCAAAAAATTTAGCCATTAATATAGTTAATACCATAAAAAATATAAACACAACCAGAGCGTTAAACAACAAAGAGAAAAAGATCACCCGCCCTAAACTAATGATCACTCCCTGGTTCAATTTATTATTTAACCAGGTTAAATAAATTTCATTGCCTTTACGAATTAAGTGAATTGCCCTGGTTCCAATAAAACTGCTCAGTATTCCATAAACAATCATTAAAAACACAATAAATTCCGAATATTGCGGATGCATCCGGGTTAAAAAAATACCCAGAATAGTTGCAGCCATAGAACCAAAATTACCCTCCGGAACTATCGCTGCTCCAACCGGCATAGAACTTAACCAAATCAGTTGTAACAAAAAGCCCAGCTCAAAACCTAATTCTAAATTGCCGCCCAAATAACCTAAAATCGGTCCGGCAAAAATCGGTTGCGCGAGTAACATCTGGAAAGCAGCGGCATTATCCAGCATTAAAATGGCAGCAACGGCGCATAATAGAATAACCGATTCCATTAAAGAAAAACGACTCCTCTACCTTAACTCTGCATCTAATTCTACAGGCACAATTACTTTAAACCGGTAGCGGTCTAAAGAATTAAGATTAACATTTCCAAATAATCTAAATCCGGATGGCGGAACGGGTAAAGTACCATCCACATAAAAAGAAGTTTGCTTGCGCGTTTTGGGATAAAAATATTCGCGGCTTCCAATGATATTGGCTTTAGAGAAAAGATAATAATTTTCATTAATAGTAGCCGTCCAGTACTGGGCATCCCTGCTGGCAAAGGCCGGAATTAATTCCAAATAATAATCACCCGAAGCGGGTGGAATGAATACAATTTTCTTTTTCCGGTAAGTCAGCCCATCTGCCTTTAGAATTTTGCCTTCATAATTTTTAATATTAATAGCAAAATCAGTCATTAAATTGAAAACATCAGCAGGCAACTCGATCTGAAATTCTACCTTCTCTACCTCACTACCAACTGTAAAATCCTGTTGATAAATTTCTGATTCATCTTCAACGTGAGTTTTTTTGCTCCAGCCCGAAATTTCTCCGCTAATTTGACAAAGTACAGGTTGATCAAAGTAATTAAAGACCGAAAGCGTTCCCCTAGGATTTTCTCCATTTTTCATCCGCAACCAATTAATTGGATTGGGAGAAACTTCTAACCCGCTAAAACTAATCAGATAGGTACAGTAAGATGCTTCTTCAGAACGAAAGTCTGCATAAAGATCTAGTTCATAAATTCCGTATTCTAATTGAGAACCCGTTAGCTGAATTGTTTCCTGAGTTTCATATTCTGAGCTCAGCCGTGAAAACTGTTCAATTTCTCTGCCCTGGGGATCAAAAACATAAGCCCTGATGTTGGCGTATTTGTTCCCTTCGGTAAATAAGTGAATCGTGGCAGATGTGGCGCGAACAGGAACGTCAAAAAACACACGATGTACATTACCCGGTTTAATTTTTATCAAATCGGATTTAAGCGTGTAGTGATTTTGTTCATTGGCGAACAAAGGATGAACATAGGTACACCACAACTCAAATTCCTTATTCATTTTTTTGTTAGACCATTCTTTGCGGTAAGCAGTAATTTTACCCGTGTACAATCCGGGTTCATCTAATTGCTTCTGATCAAAATAAACATCTACGGTAGCTGGTTTTTCGCCTTTAATGTAAGTGCTTTTTTTATTCAGTTTAATCCATGATTTATCAGCTACCAGATCAAATGCCCGGTAAAAATTGTTCCGCTGATCCGCATTCCAACTATCTCTGAATTCAGGTTTAATTTTAAAGGCTTGTTTGTGATGTTTATCCGGAAGATAGTTTCCCAATCGCCAATAAGCCGCACGTGCAGGATTATCTTCATTCATGGGACTTAGTGTTTCTATTCGATAATAAACAAAATCTTTATGTTCGTTGCGCTGGATATATTTTTTGTAGTATTGATAGGCAACGGGAACGAAAACAACGCCCGCCCCCTGATCAAGTATGGTATAACCTTTTAAAGGCCTGGCGGAATTAATAATAGCCTTTTTAAATAAAGCCCCAATAAGCGGAAGGCCATCATGATATGCGGCTGACATCAACAGAGCCACTGCCCCCGTGGCCTGTGGAGAGGCCATGCTGGTTCCCCATTTATTTTCTCTCGTGGAAAAAGGCGGGACAGTTGAGCTGGCACTACCAGGAGTTAGAATGTCCGGTTTATTTAGCTCGCCCCCACGAGAGCTAAAAACAAACACTTTATCCTGATCAATGTTCGCTCCATAAACATCTCTTGCCGATTCCTTGCTATTCAATGCTCCTACGGACAGTACATAATTAGTTGCCGCCGGTAAACCAACGGATGAAATTCCCGGCCCTTCATTGCCAGCACTTACACAAAACAAAACCTTTTCATTTTCTAATAACATTTCATCAAGAGTAAATTCCATGGAAGCCTGCCCTTCAATCTCCGAACCGATTCCAAAACTCATGTTAAAAACCACAGGCCCGTCATATTTTTTTGCAAATTCTATTCCGTACTCATAAGCTTCTAACATGCTTCCTGTGGTAGTAGCGCCCCCGGCCAGGGTACAATCGCCAATTTTCAGACTGATGATCTTAGCTCCGGGCGCAATACCGTTCAATCCTTTTTGCCCATTTAATTGATAACCTGCAGCAATACCAGCCACATGGGTACCATGGCTGGAACCGTCATAGTGGAAATTGATGCGCTTTTCATCCGGGAAAATGTTAATGGCAAAAGTAGCCAAATTTTTATTTAGTTTTTTATCACGCCCTCTGAATTGGATGGCCTGATGTTTTATCTTGTAATTCCAGACAGGTTGTTCGTCATCAAGGTTACCGTCTCCATCCAAATCGATATAGGCAACCCAGCCCTCTTTGCTTTTAAAGACAATGAACCCGAAATCGTCATCTTCTTTGCCGTTGTTGTTAATATCAGGAATAACGGAATTTTTAAACTTATCTTCGTGTAAAACCCCAATGTAAAAAATGCTGTCAACCGGCTGGAGTGTAAGTTTATCATAATGATAAAGTTTAAGGTTGCCGGGAGCGCTAACAAATTTCTCATTGTTTTCTTCACCAAATTCGGCTTTATCGAAATAGACATCGCCTTCACCGGAAAAATCCTGTGCGTCTATTACTTTAACTTCGCCGTCTGGCAATTTTTGTAAACCTGGAACGCCCATGTCCACGCCAGTATCTAAAATAATGATAACTACATCTTTACCATTATTTTGGGGATTTTTTTCAATAAATTGGCCGGCGCCAATACGGTTGATATCTAAAAAACTCCAGTCGCTGGCAATTAGCAAGCCATTAAAAAGCAAAACCAGAATAAAGAGTTTGATCTTCATCTTAACCTTTCATTAAATAGTTATTTTTCAATGTTAATAGGAATTTAAGTGAATGAATAGATTCATGCAAACAATCATTTATAAACTTACAAAAATCAGGTTTATTTTAACGTTAAAAGCACCTAAAATACACAGGGCCATTGATACCTGGCGGGAAAGTACCAATGGCCCTAAATGGTAGGAAAGAAGCAATAAACCCTTAAAATATGAAATATACTTTAAGCTTGGTTATTACTAATTATGGAGACCCTCAAACTTTACTTCTTATATTTTTCTTTTTATCGACAATTTCGACCATACCAAAGCCCATTGAGTTCATTTGACCTATCCCCGTATCGTAAATCATCTGTAATATTTCCGGTTCAGCCTTTATTTTAAACGGCGCCAATACACAGCGCACCTGTTGCTGAAATCTGGAATCGCCTTCCAGGGTAATTACCTTGGTTATTCGGTTATTCTTCCTTTTAACATAGGCCTGGTCGAACTCAATGTTAAAATCGAAATTATCAATCTCTTTTTTATTGATAAGCTTGAACTTGCTTTTTAAATCGTTTTCCAGGATTTGATAAAAATCTTCCTGATCAGGAAAAATGAATTTTTTGTAGGAATGGCCATTATTACCCTCTTTTTTTAGAACGGTCATTGGCGATAAACAGGTAAACTGTGCTTCATTTTCAGAAAATTCAGGAACAGGAACGAAGTTAACGGCTGCAACTTCGAAAAAGGTATTGTAGATTTTAACTCGCTTTTGCGTTCGCAATTCTTTGGCCAGCACGCCTAAAAACTGATAGTAAGGTGAAGAAACGTACCAATAAAACTCCGGTGATAAAATACTAATCATAAAATCTTCTATTTTACGATCCGGAATAATTAATTGCGAAAAAGTAAACACATCAAATTCCTTGCCCTCCCGGCTGGCAGGCAACAATGAAGCCAAATAGCGGCGGTATTCAAAGGTTAAATATTTTATTAACTTTACTAAATAGTAATTGGTATTAATTGGTAGGATGGTTTTGCGTTTTGGATTTTTAAAAGCAACTTTAATGCGCATGATTTGACTCCCCTGATTAAACT
>JAGHBR010000072.1 GCA_021160885.1 Caldisericaceae bacterium | reverse complement strand
TTCCTCTTCCTTAGTCGGCCGCCAGCGCCAGCCAAAGGGAGGCATACCCATCATGCCGCCAAAGCCGGTACGCCAGCCCCAGAAATGACCCGGGAAGAAATTCCAGTGAAAATGACCTCGTTTGCCCTGCATTTTGTTTTCTCCTTTATTTTATCGGATGGTTTCTAAAAATATATTTACGATCTTCGCCTACTTTAAGTTCTTCATTTTGCGATTTTAGCAAAGGTTTTGGAGAAAAGTATTGGTTTAATTGCTGACGGATTTTGCCGGGGCAATTGGTAGCTATAGCATCTACGCCAAGTGTTACCAGCTTTAACGCCTCGCCGAAGGAATTGACATTGTACACGCAAAAATCTTTATTTAAACGACGAAGTTTTTTTACAAATTGCAAATCAATCCAGGGAAATGGATTGATGTTTAGCCTATCGCAGGGAAGTAGCTTAACCATGCGCAAAATTTCTTTCGGTGTATTGGACAGCGTGCCCGTTTCTTTGGCCAGGTACCAGTTGTACAACCAGTAGATTTTGAAATCAGGAAATTGCTGCCGGGCTTTGTTTACCACATCCGGATCAAAGGCGATTAAACGCACGTGAATGGGTTTGAAATTGAACTCATTTAAGATATTGCGCAACAGTTCTAAAAATTGCGGACGGGTATTTTTGATTTCAATAAAAATGCCTTTGCCTGGCGGGATGATGGTTAAAATTTCTTCCAGTGTTGGAATAGTGGTGCCTTTAAATTGGGCGCCTTTGGCCAGGCCGACGTCAACTTCTTTGATTTCCTGCAGCGTAGCACGCCGCACATCGATGTTGACTTCTGCCTTGGTAACCCTTTTGGTGTCAGGATCATGAATACAAACCAGATGCTGGTCGGCAGTCATCCAGAAGTCGCCCTCAATAAAGTCGGCCTGTTCTTCAAAGGCCAGTTTAAAAGCCGGTAGAGTGTTTTCCGGCGCAGCGTGAGAAGCCCCCCGATGGGCCACAATTAATGAACTGCGTTTGGATTCCACTTCCATGGTTTTACTCCAGAAGGTAATTTTGAGCCAGCTTATTGAACTGTTCCACCTGTTGTTCAATCCAGTTTTTCGATTTATTTAATTCGGCAGCCATTAAGCGGGCCACTGGTTCGGCCATCTGTTTACTGGCACGGGCATCTAAAAAAAGCGCTCTTGAACGACGTGCCAGAAAATCTTCAATATTGCGCGCCATTTCATGACGGACAGACCAGATCACTTCGCCCTTCAAATAGGGCAAATCGGGATGCAGAGGTTGACCTAAATCTGTTTTTTCATTGATCAGTTCCTCGATTTGCGGCCGATCATCACCGTAGTAGTAAAGCGGTTCCTCGAAATTGGTGTTCAGTCGGTAGCCGTGAATGTGTAAATTTTTTGTAACACACTCTTTTTCTTCAAATCCTCCGACTAAAATAGCCTGGTCGATGGTTTCCTGGGCCATCTTGCGGTAAGTTGTCCATTTTCCGCCGGTGACGCTAATAAATCCAGAGCGTGAGACCGTAATCTGGTGACGACGAGAGATGTCTTTGGTTGAGGCATTTAAACCATGCGGTGCGGCCAAAGGCCGTAGGCCGGCAAAAATACTGAGCACATCCGCTGGTTGTGGATCTTTTTTCAGATAGCGGGCAGAAGCGGTAAGTAAAAAATCGATCTCTTCCTGCCTGGCGGTTGGTTCTAAAGTCGCTTCCGAAACCGGAGTGTCCGTCGTGCCAATAATCACCTTTTTGTGCCAGGGCACGGCAAATAAAACCCGTCCGTCGTCGGTGTGCGGAATCATGATGGATGATTCGCCCTGCAGAAAGTCGGCGCCCACCACTAAATGCACGCCCTGACTCAATACGAGTTGAGGCGGCGATTGTGGTTCGTCTAAATGGCGAATTTGATCGGTAAAAATCCCCGTGGCGTTTATGATGGTTCTTGCTTTAATGGGCAACATTTCGCCGCTTTCCTGATCCCGGGCAGTAAGGCCATTTAAAATGCCAAAGTGATCTTTGCTTAAAGCGGTGACTTTTACATAATTCAACACCACAGCGCCATGATCGACTGCCGTCTGTGCCAGATTAACCGCTAAGCGTGAATCATCAAACTGTCCGTCGTAATAAATTACGCCGCCGATTAAGCCCTTCTGATCCAGGTTGGGAATGGCCTGCAAGGTTTCTTCTTTATTTAGCTTTTGCGAAGGTCCAAAGCCCAATTTGCCGGCCATCAGGTCGTACACTTTCATGCCAATGTTGTAAAAAGGGCCTTCCCACCATTCGTAAAGGGGAATGATAAAGGGTTGATTTTTAACCAGGTGCGGCGCATTTTGCATGAGTAATCCGCGTTCGTGCAGAGCTTCAAAGACCAGCGACAGGTCGCCCTGGGCCAGGTAACGCACACCGCCGTGCACCAGTTTAGTGCTGCGGCTGGAAGTACCTTTGGCAAAATCGGCCTGTTCTAAAAGTAGCGTGCTAAAACCGCGTGTGGCTGCGTCCACAGCACAGCCAAGACCTGTAGCGCCGCCGCCAATGATGACTACATCCCAGACAAAATCGGGCTGCTTTCGTAACCATTCTAAAAAGAGTTCCCGTTTCACTTTAAATGATTCCTTTAAGTCGTTTTAAAAATTGTTCCATTTCCAACAAGTAGGCATTGCGATTGGCCAGGGCCCGAATCTCTTCGATGTGTTCAAGGGCTGCAATTTTGCCGGCTGCTACCAGGTAATCTATTTTGTCGAAATCAACCCAGGAAAGATCACGAACCTTAGGCGTAACAACCAGGTCGGCCTCTTTTAAACGAATTTGAGATAGCTGGTAACTGGTAATATCTTCTGAACGAAAGAGAATTTCAATCAGATTGCTCGGTTCTGTGAATATTTTGATGTCCCGCGACACGTTTACTGCAAGCACACGATCGGCGCCAATTTCTTTTACCTTACCAGCCGGCACGCTTTCGGAAGCGCTGCCATCGACCAGTAAGTATTCTTCAATTTTAACGGGCGGGAAAATACCAGGAACGGCGGCGCTGGCCTGAATCACCTTACGCAGACTACCGGTTGTAAAATTGACTTCGGCCCCGGTGACCAGGTCTGTAGCAATAGCCGAAATTGGAATGGGCAGTTCTTCGATGGGCACGTCCGGAATAAAGGAAAAGATTTTATCTGTGGTTTTCTGATCAAAATAGGAAAGTCGACTTAATGATTTAATGGCTTTTAGGCGGACATCTACAAAATCGAAAAATTGTTCAAAAAAACTTTTGTCAACCGAACCATTTTCACTCAGTTCTTCAAGACCTAATTCCTTAATTTTGGGACTGTGCAAAATGTCGCGAATAAAGTCTTCCACTTTTTGGGCGGAACCAAAGTATGCGTAAAGTCCGCCGACAATGGCCCCCATGCTACAACCGGTAATGGCCTGAATCTTAATCTTTTCTTTTTCTAAAACTTTCAAAACCCCGATATGTGCCAGACCGCGGGCGCCGCCACCGCCCAGGGCTAATCCTAATTCTGCCATGTTTTTTTCTCCAGCTTGATTGACTAAAGTTAAATTTGTGAAAAAAAATGAAAGATTCAATTAAATTTTAGCCGATGATCAGTCCGATCAATCAAAGCGGTTATTGCAATTGAACACGGTTTAGGGG
>JAGHBR010000185.1 GCA_021160885.1 Caldisericaceae bacterium | reverse complement strand
GCGTTAAACCGATGGCTATGCAACTTGTTAACAAAAAAGACCCGCCATAACTTAAAAAGGGAAGCGGTAATCCGGTAACCGGTGCAAAACCTATGGTCATGCCAATATTAATTACGGTATGAAAAGCAAGAATGGTGGTTAATCCGATAATAGCCAGTTGTGAGTAATTCGATTTTACAGAATTGGCCAGCCATAAAAGATAAAGGAATAAGAATAAAAAAATAAATAATACCGTAATCACCCCCAAAAAGCCCCATTCTTCGCCTAAAACAGAGAAGATAAAATCGGTATGGTGTGCCGGTAAAAAATTTAATTGCGATTGGGAACCATGTAAAAAACCTTTTCCCCCAATGCCGCCTGATCCTATGGCTACTTTGCTTTGGATGATTTGATAACCGGCGCCCTGAGGATCATTTTCAGGTTTTAGAAAAGTTAAAATGCGTTGTTTCTGATAACTTTTCAGCGAATTCCATAACACCGGTGTAAGGCTTCCTATTAATATATTTTGAATAATCACAAAAATTTTAAGATAAAGTTTTTGTCTGGTGAAAATCAGAATGATAAAAATAATGGTTAGCCAGACAATAAAAGCGTAAGTATTAAACGCTACGATCATAGTAACCGCGGGGGGCAACAAAACAAACAGAACAAACCAGGAAACACCGGCCATGTAAAGCATGGGTACAATCAATGCTAAAAAGACCAGCGAAGTGCCAAGATCAGGTTGTTTAACAATTAAGGCAAATGGAATTAAAACCAGTAGAAATACCATCACTAAATGTTTAAAATAATCGACATCTCGATTGTTGGTAGAAAGGTATCTTGCCAGAGCTAACACAGTTGCAATTTTAGCAAATTCAGAAGGTTGAAGCCGCATGGGGCCAATTTTTAACCAGCGTTCCGCTCCAAAACCTTTTGCTCCAAAAAATAAAACCATTATCAGGCTTAAAATCGACAAAGCATACAAAAAGTAACTACTTTTAAGGATCAGTTTAAAAGGTAAAAAGTTGAGGATAAGCATAAAGCTGATTCCCATTGTGGCATAAATGAGTTGCCTGGCAAAATAGTTCTGATTGTCGGCAGAGTAATAAGTTGCGCTAAAGATGGACATTAAGCCGATCACGATCAGTATAAGTGTCGGTCCCAGGATGAGCCAGTCGATTTTTTTTAGGAAATTGGTGAATTGTGCCATTTAATCTCTCTCCGGAACTCTAAGAATTGGGATTGGTGCCAGGCTGTCAATGGGCAAAGGATTAATGCCCTGTTCCACGTTTAAGGTATCCTTTTTAACTACAGGTCTTGGGATTAATTTATGATAAAAATACATTTCCAGGAATTTTCGGGCAATGGGCGCGGCAACTCCTCCGCCGCTGCCGCCGTTTTCAACAATAACCGCAATGGCCACTTCCGGATGAGAGTAAGGGGCGAAGGCCATAAACCAGGCATGCGGATCGCCATGCGGATTTTGAGCTGTGCCCGTTTTGCCGGCCATGTCAATGCCCGGGACTTTTCCCAACCAGCCTGTTCCGCCGTTTACTACCTGATGCATTCCCTCACGCACAATGTCAAAAACCTCGCCGGAAACCTGGCTAACTACTTTGGAATGAGTAGGAAATGAGATCGTTTTGTGCGTCTGGTAATTGTAAAGATGATCGACCAGATGAGGACGATGATAAATGCCACGATTGGCTAAAATCATAGCAAACTGGGCAATTTGCAACGGCGTAGTTAAAAGTTCGCCCTGACCGATGGCCAGATTGGCCAAATTGCCTTTTGTCCAGCCATTGACTCCATAAATTTTATTGAAGTACTCTACCGTAGGCACCAAACCTGCATTTTCGTTGGGTAAATCGATATTAGTTCGCTGGCCAAAACCTAAAAGTTTACTGTATTTTGACCAAGTTTCCAGACCAATTTTCAGACCAAGCTGGTAAAAATAAACATTGCAACTATTTTTGATAGCTCCGTACAAATCCAATGTACCGTGTCCGTTGGGATTCCAACAACGAATAATCTTTCGTCCCAGCCTGAAGTAACCGGGACAGTAAGCCTGCCAGGAAGGCGTAATAATTCCCTCTTGCAAGGCGGCAATGGCGGCTACAATTTTGTAGGTGGAGCCTGGCGGATAAGCGCTTTGAATTGAGCGGCTGTAAAGAGGATGAGCCTCATCCTGAATAAGTGAGCGCCAGACTTCTGCATCTATTTTTCCGCTTAAAGCCCGCACATCATAATCAGGTTTGCTGACCAGGGCAAGAATGCCACCGGTGCGCACATCAATGGCTACCAGAGCCCCTCGCTTATCGGCCAGTAAGTTTTCGGCAAACTTTTGCAAGTCGTAGTCAAGTGTCAGGTACAGATCGCTGCCATGAATGGCCGGTACATTCAATTCCGGATCATAATCTCCTAAAATTTTACCGCTGGCGTCTACTCGTACGTAGCGAATACCTTTTACGCCTCTTAATTCAAGATCGTAATAGCGTTCCAATCCAGCTTTGCCAATCATGTCACCCAGTTCATAGCGTGGATCCAGTTTCTGTTCTTTTTCATTAACTTCGCCAATGTAGCCAAAAATGTGTGGTGAGTTGATACCTGGCGGGTAATAGCGTTTAAAATCAAGGATCAGTTCAAAGCCGGGTAAAAAATATTGATTTTCTTCTAATAACGTGCGTGTTTGTTCATCAATGTCTCTACGAATGATGACTGGGCGAAAACGGGGACTTCTTCTTAATTTTTTCTTAATTTCTTTTACGTCCAGGTTCAAATATTGCGCCACTGTTTGAATGGTACTGTCTGAAGTATGGGCTTTAATCAAAGCAGCGGAAAAAGCCGGCCGATTGTCAACTAATATTCTACCTTCTTTATCACGGATTAAACCACGCACCGGATTGATTTTTATTTGACGAATCACATTGTGAATGGAAATATCTAGGTAGTACTGGCGATGCAAAATTTGTAAATTAAAAAATCCTGCTAATAAAATCAGAAATCCGAAGGCCAAAGTTAAAGAGTAAATGAAAGTTCTTTTAGACTTTTGTTTAGAAGAATTCAAATATCTCATTACTCTTCACTCAGATACTTTTTTAAGAACAGATTCATTATCAATAAACTAACCATGGTGTAAATAGCATTTGGTAAGGCTCTGGTAATGATCATGTCCGATAAATTCAGCTCTGCTTTAATCCCCAATAAACTGTAAAAAATAATTCCATGGATTAAAATAAACAAAACGAACCATAAATCCATGAACAGACCTTTAATATGTTGGCCATGAAATTTGCCGGTTAAATAACCAACTAAAGATTTGGGAAAGGCAGACATACCGATGGGCATACCTGTAAGAGCGTCCTGAAGCAGGCCCAACACAAAACCGGCTGTACTGCCGCGAATACCGCCAAACCTTTTGGAAAGCAGCAAAACAATACACAAAACGACATCTGGTTGCCAAATGTGGATTCTCAGCAATGGCACGATTAACGCCTGGGCTAAGATGGCCGGTAAACCAAAGAACAGTAGCAATACTAAAAAGTACTTAGTTTCTTGTTTCATCCAGCAAGGGCTCCATTTCGATGATAAAGACTTCTTCTAAGGCGTTAAAATCCACACTTGGTTGTACCCGGATTTTTTGAAACATTTCATTGTGGTCTTTTTCAATAGAAGAAACAACGCCTATTTTAATACCGGGGGGATAAATTTGACTTAAACCGGAAGTAAACAAAATATCGCCTTCCAACACTTCAATGGTATTTGGAATGTAGTTTAATTTTAAACCTAATTCACCGTCCCAGCTTATCACCCCAACTTCTCGGTTGCGTTGTATGCGCACGCTTACACGGGCGCTGGGATCAAGAAGAATCTGACAAATGGCAAAAGGAGGGCTTACTTCTACCACTCTTCCAACCAGACCTTCGGAGGTAATAACCGCGGCGCCCTTGTGTTTTGCTTTAATATCATTGGCAATAATGCGGAAACCGGTTACCAGCTCTTGCGGGCTGTAGCCAATAACTTTTGCCGGAATCAAATTGTACTTAAATTGATAGCGGATGTTCAAAAGTTTTTTCAAACGTAGGTTTTCTAACAGCGCTTCCTGGAGCTGAAAGTTTTTAAAAGAAAGTAAAGTATTCTGTCTGCGCAGTTCAAAGTTTTTTTCGTAAAGATTAAAATAGTCTCTGAAAACAGATAGGGTGGATTCAATGCGTCCGACCGTTTGTAATGAAAAATGTCGTAAGCCCCGCACCATTGCCTTATCGCTGGCGGTCATCAAAAGAAAAGAAAGCACCAGATAAACAAATACGGTTAAACCTTCCCGGAATCTGACTAAAAATGAATTGAAAAAGCTCACAAAAATCAATCAATTGGTTTAAAATTTACTGGTTAAAAAGGACGTTTCTGGCGCATCAGAACCTTTTCGTATTGCTCAGGAGCGTCTAATATTTTACCACAACCGTGAGCCACGCAGGTCAAAGGGTCTTCAGCTACGTGGATGGCCATTGAAGTTTCTTCTCTCAGGCGAACGTCCAGATTTTTCAACAGCGCGCCACCGCCGGTTAAAATGATGCCGCGGTCTAAAATGTCGGAGGCCAGCTCCGGTGGCGTTCGTTCTAAAGAGAGTTTAACGGCTTCTACGATGGCTGTAATTGCATCATCGAGCGCTTCCCGAATTTCCACTGAACTTACTTCAATGGTTTTCGGAATCCCGTTAATCAGATCCCGTCCCTTTACTTCTGTAGTTACCTCTTCTTCCAGAGGTGCAGCCGAGCCAATCGAACACTTGATCTCTTCTGCTGTTTTTTCGCCGATTAAAAGGTTGTGATTCTTTTTAAAATGTTGAATAATTGCCTGGTTCATCTCATCGCCGGCAATGCGAATTGAAGTATGGGTTACAATACCGCTTAAGGAAATAACCGCAATCTCCGAAGTTCCGCCGCCGATGTCAACAATCATGTTGCCTACCGGCTCATCGATATCCAGCCCAACGCCAATGGCAGAAGCCATGGCCTCAGCAACCAGATCTACCTGGCGGGCGCCGGCCCGTTCGGCGGCATCCCGAACCGCTCTTTTTTCAACTTCGGTAATCCCTGAAGGCACGCAAACCAGGATTTTACCTAACATCATGCGGTTAACATTAGCTTTTTTGATGAATTCACGAATCATAATTTCGTTGGCTTCAAAGTCTGCAATAACGCCGTCCTTTAAAGGCCGAATGGTCACAATGTCCTGGTGCGTACGGCCCAGCATCTGGCGTGCTTCGTTGCCCACCGCAACTACATGATCGCTGTTTTCTTCAAGCGCAATAACAGAAGGTTCGTTAACTGTGATGCCTTTGCCTTTAACATAAATCAGTGTGTTTGCTGTACCGAGGTCTATTCCAATATCGGTAGAAAAAAAGTCAAAAAGTGAAAATCCCATTTCGAAGCTCCCTGCTTCTAAATTTAAATCATTTAATTTTAAAAAACTTAAAGTTACTAAAAACAATAAATACAAGCAAACTAATAATTTCTTTTAAAATAAAAAAATTAAACAGAGTTTTGCCCAAAAGGATTCTGTAATTTGAGTTGTTTTTGTTCTGTGTCAAGTTCAGCTTTTACACCAATGGGCATGGTAAATTTGCGCATGCCATGACCATAGGGGAAATTGTAAATAACCGGATAGTCTCTGTGATCGAAGTAATCTTTCAAAATCGTTTCCAGAGCAATGCCCTTACGATCTTCATTATCGTCTGTGCAATCCAAAAATTGCCCCAGGATTACAGCAGAAACCTGATCAAATATTCCGGCCTGTTTTAATTGCGCCAAGTAACGATCAATTTTGTAGGGGGCTTCGCCCACATCTTCTAAAAAGAGAATGGCGTTTTTTAGCGTTGGCATAAATGGCGTGCCCAGTTGATGAGCCAACATGGAAAGACAACCGCCAATCAATGGGCCGTGCGCTTTCCCTGATCGCCACACCTGTACATCTTCCCGGGCAAAAGAAAAATTGTACCATGGGTGGGGATTAAAAATTTGTTGCCAGAAATGTTGTTCGGTAAAAAGATCGATTTCCTCAGCCATTTCCACAGCAACCATGGGCCCTGAAAAGGATGGTAAGTTGGCCTTTTTTAAAAAGGCAAGCTGCAAAGTGGTAATATCTGAATAGCCCACCAACGGTTTTGGATTTTGTGCAATCAGATGGTAATCTATTCGATCCAACAAACGTAAGGTACCCCAACCACCTCTGGCGCACAGAATCATGTCCACTTTAGGATCACGAAAAAAATTTTCAAGATCTGTAACTCGTAATTCATCGCTGCCGCTAAAATATAGATGCCTGGCCGAAAGACTTTGACCTCGTTTTACTTTAAATCCTTTGGAGATAAGATAAGCAATACCTTTTTCTATTTTTTGAGTATCGGCAGGGAAAGCCGGCGCTAAAACGCCAATCGTTCCATTCTTTTTTACTGGTAAAAAAGAGCGCATGAAAAATTCCTTTTTTTAGTTTTAAAATAAATGTTGTTACCATTTAATTCCACTGTTTTTTGTCCGCTGCATGATAAAATGCAATATTTTTTCTTAAAAAATGTAACCTGATGGGTAAAGCGCAATCTAAAGCAAAAAAGAAAATTGGAGACGATTGATGGAAGCGCTTGCTCAGGAAGCTAAAAATTCAAAATACCTGAAAATTTCTTTGGAACAGGTTCAGGAGTTACTGGACAATTGTCAGCTTTTGGTTGAACACGACACCATGGTTTCAGACAAAATTCGTTTGTTTTTGTGTGGGGAAACTTATCTGGTTCAGGAAAAGACGGACAAAGATGACTTTTTACTGCGGGCCTTTGAAACGGAGTTACAGGCACGCCAATTTATCATGGAGCGCATGAAAATTTACGAAGACATGTGGGACGGTTGCGGGTGTAAAGTTTATTACTACGACTAACTTTTACATCATAATCCCGATATGGTGGTTAATAACCTGCTTAATGACTTCGTCAATGGACAAATCATGCGGTTGAATGGTCTTGTCTGGCTCATTGTTTGTTTTGGAAAGCAAGGCCATTTTTTCTTTGTCGGGTTTTAAAGATTCTTTTTTTGCCTTTGGTTGTAACATAACTTCCCCCTCTGTTCCTGTTTAATATATACTATCGGAATTTCTCTGGAAAAGTAAAGTAGAAAAAGAAAAATGATTATTAGCTGCAATGCAGAATAGAGTTCAGGTTGCCGATAGTTTGAATGATTTTTTTTCTCATGAAACGAGCGATTCTTACTTAAATATCCAAAAGTTTTTTTCTTAACTAAGAATCGCTCTGCCTGGGTTACGTAAAGTTTGATATTAATGTCGATTAATAAGTAAATTAACAAATGCGGTTTTAATCCGCATTTAGAAATTTTAAGCATTGGGCCGCCAAAATTAAAAAGGAAGTTTATGAAACAGTGGATTTTATTGAGTCTGGTTTTAGTACTTTTCTGGCAATGTAATCGTCGCATTGTAGATAATGACAATCAAAGCCCTCCGGACAGTACCGTTTTGGTGACCAAGGAAGGTCAAGCCGATCGTTTGGAAATTGCCACCTGGAATATTGAAAACTTTCCCAAGGCAGGAAACCAAACAATCAATGATGTGGCCCAGATTATCAAAGATCTAGACATTGACCTGATTGGCGTTCAAGAAATAGCCAGCGTTCGCTCTTTTAATGAGCTTTTAAATCAACTGGATGGCTGGCAGGGAGTATTATCCAATGACACTTATGGAAACGGCAACTACCAGAAGACCGCTATTTTGTACAAAACCGACTTTATTTCTATTTCGGCGGTAAAAAATATTTTTGAGAATGATGGCTACGCATTCCCGCGTCCTCCTCTGGAAGCCTATGTACAGATCAAAGATTTGGAGGGCGTAAAATTTGATTTTAATATGATCGTCTTGCATTTAAAGGCCAGTGGCGGTAGCGAAAATGAAGCGCGTCGTAAAGAAGCCATTAAAGATTTGACGCAGTACATTAAGAGTGAGATCGCTCAGGGTGCCGATCCGGATTTTGTTGTGCTTGGCGATTGGAACGATGCGTTGACTGATACGGGATCGACCAATGTGTTTTTACCCATGCTTAATGACCCGCAAACATTCATGTTTCTGACGGCGAAACTAACCAATCAATTCTCATACATTTCAAATACCTTTAAAAGTTTGATTGATCATATTATGATAACGGCAGACGCACAAACTGAGTATGGGCAGGGGGAATGCAAAGTGTTGTATTTAGATCGGCAATATCTTTCGTATCCTAATAATGTTTCGGATCACCGACCGGTGATGGCCTGCTTTAAGGGTTTTCGCTTAAAGTTGAATCCCAATTAAAAGCCCCTTGTTTTTGCTTTCGTAAAAAAAGCAAAACAAAGCTGATGATGCCAAGCGTGTCGGCCAGTAAATCAAAAAGATCGGCATCGCGTTTTAAAGTTAGTGATTGATGCCATTCATCGCTTATGGCAAACAAGATGGCAATGATCAGAGAGATAATGATTTTTCGTTTTTGAATCCAGGCAGAAGTTTCCTTGGACATGCCACGTATTATTAACCAGGCCAGAATGCCAAAAATTAAAAAATGAACCAGTTTGTCCTCGAGTCTCAGGCCCAGCGGCGGTAACTTAAAGCCGCTTAAAGAAGATTGAATCGTAATTAAAATCATTAATACTATCCATGGAAGATGGGCGTTTAACCTGTTCCCGTTCATAATTCCTGAATAATTAATTTTTTTGTTTAAGCTAAGACCACTTTCAAAAAAAATCAATTTCTTTTGACATAATGCAGCCTCATATCTAAATTGTTCTTTTGGAAAAGAGGAAATTTAAATGGGGTTGTTGAAAAAGGGAAAATATCAGGTCATTTTTCCCAGTAATATAAAATATTTGCCCGAGGCAGAACATATTACAG
>JAGHBR010000409.1 GCA_021160885.1 Caldisericaceae bacterium | reverse complement strand
CTCTAACAAGAAAATCATAGCGCCTAATTTGTTCTGCTGTTATTAAATCCGTTTTTTTTTGATTTAGAAACTTCAAACTGTGAAAAATTTTCTGCGCTATTTTTCTTAATCTAAAGCTGAGAATGCCTTTGAAAACCTAATGTTCGCCAAAACCTTCAGGCAATTTTTCACCTGCCGTTACCCGAATGGGTAAATGATTTTGAGGCGGCGGCAGGGGGCAGGTGGCAAATTCGGTGAAAACACAGGGCGGGTTGTAGGCTTTGTTAAAATCAATGTAGGTTTGGCCATTAGTATCCGTCGGATCAATATAAATGAAACGTCCGGCGCCATAAGTTTCCTGACCATTGGTTTCATCTGAGAAGATGATGAAGAAAGGCTCATTGGGTGATTCGGCCAGCGCTTGCAGCCGAAAGGTTTGCCCATTGATGGTGAATTGCAATTCCCCCGGACTTTTGGAAGGCGCATTTGTCCCCAAAACCGTTGGCACCGGAACCGTTTTAATGAAATCGTAAGCAACAAACTGTGCCTTTACGTGCCACACAGGAGCAACCGGAAAACAAGGAATGTTCTTCAATTTAGCGATGTTAGGGCTCTGGCGATCTTTCAGCCGAATTCCAAAACGATCTCCGCGTTTAATCACATACCACAAATAACGGCCCCGCTCCATTAATGTGGGTTTGCCTTGTAAATCATTTCTTAAATCACTCTCAAGAAGCCGTGCAGAATCCACTAAAACTCTGGCTTCGGGATTAAGGCGGACTTTTACCTTGCCTTGCTGCAAAATAAAACTACCCAGCCGTAAATTGCTTTCACCGTCGGGAAATTGAATGTTATGACCTGGTCCAAATCCAAAGGTGTTTTCGCCTTCTTTTAGCCAGAACAGACCGGCTAAACTTAACCAGCCCTCAGCACTTTTTAAACGAGCCAGACGTTTTTGCTGCCAATGTTCAATTTGCGCTTTGTAATTTTCAAGAGCATGCTCATTTTTAGGACAGGCAATCAAAAACCAGAAAATGACAAATAATGCAATGCTACGCTGTGCCATAAAATCCTTTCTATTCATTATTAAAAAACAAGTTTAATTCAAACATGAATATCTTTCAATAAAATGGTTTATTTTTTTGAGTGGAATTTTAACTTTTCAAACTTCGTTCAAAAATCTAAAGCAACAAAATTAAAGGAACCAACATGCTCCGCACCATTTTTATCAGCTTGCTGTTCGCAAGTTTTTTACTGGCTCAAAACTTAAACGCCCCTGCACCACATTTTACCTTAACCGATCTTAACGGCAATCAACACACACTCTCTGATTACAAAGGTATGGTGGTTTACATTTTTTGGTTCGGTTACAGCTGACCTTACTGCCAGGCTGCCGGGGGCAGCACAGAAACCGGAATTCATCAGAAATATTCACGTGATGAGGTAATTGTATTGGGGATTGATTGTTGGGATGGCTCGGCGCAATTTGTTGAGAATTTTAAAAACAGTACCAATCCACCTTTGACCTATCCTTTACTTCTAAATGGCAGTAAAACCATGCAGGCCTACAACATTCCTTATGATTATAGTACCGTCATTGATCAGCAGGGAATCCTGCGTTTTAAGGGTTCAGGCGTTCCGCTGCAATAAATTCATCAAACGATTAAACAGTTATTGGCCACAGCCATCTAAGAACCAATGCCCATTAGCCAGTCTTTTAAGTTGCTGGAAAATTCCCCAAATCCCTTTAATCCTAACACAACTTTACAGTTTGTTTTACCGGAAGCCCGGCAAATCGAATTGCAAATTTTCGATTCAGGTGGTAGATTAGTATGACAATTGGCCAGGGGCAACTATTCGGCTGGATTACACCAATTGGTTTGGGATGGGCGCAACGACGCACAAAAAGAATTGCCCTCGGGCGTCTATTTTTACCGATTGTCAGCAAACGGTAAGCAATTAACAAAGAAGATGATCTTGATGAAATGAAATTTTTACGTATTTTGTTTTTGATCAATACCTTAATCGTATTCACGTTTTGGGCTTTGCTTTTTACGTCGGAATCGAAAACTACACTGACGGCTGAACTGACGACTGAAATTCCCGAACCGGCAGCCTTTAAACTGATTGTAAAAAAACTAACAGAAACAGAACTGCCTGCAGGTCAGATAAAACCGGAAACTGTCAGATTCACCTATTTTGAAAATGACCAACCTGTTTCTGTAGTCTACCAGCTAAGATTAGATGACAAGCAATATCAAATATTGTTCATGCCTGTCCAGAGTGAAGCTCAACCATTGATTCTTAAAAATATTCATCCCCAGATTACATTGAAAAAACTGGTAGATGGTTCTACCAGCATTCAATGGCAAATCCATTATCAGGTTCCAGGCTGGACCGCCCGCATCTTAAATCGTTTTTTCTGGAAACCTGCTTTAGAAAAATTCTTGAATAGACAAATATTGGACTTACAACAAACACTGGCCAGTTAGGTGGGGCAATCGTTGGATTTTTGAAAGGGAATGGATTTAGAAGCCCCGGGCTTTTGTAAACTGACAGCCAGAAGCTTTGGTTTTTCTCTCATAATGGAAAGATTGGGTGGGCGAAAAGCCAGCGCCTACGGTGATTTTCCGCAATGACGGATTCTACCAGTTGTTTATCACCTGCTTTTGGGCCTGGTTTGCCGCAATTAAAATGGGATCCCAGACTGGTGCAAAGGGTGGTGCATAACTCAAATCCAATTCACTGATTTGTTGTACCGTCAGTTTTTGTTGTAAAGCGGTAGAAAATACATCAAGCCGTTTGGCCACCCCTTCTCTTCCTATCATTTGTGCACCCAATAAGCGACCTGTTAAAAAATCAAAGATCAATTTAACTGTAACCGAACTGCCACCGGGAAAATATTCTGCTCTGGATCGCCCTTTAATCGTAACACTCTTAACCGGCAACCGCAGGCGGCTGGCTTCTTTCTCTGTAATCCCTGCACGCCCGATTTCCAGGTTAAACACCTGAACAGCCGATGTGCCAACCACGCCCGGAAAACGACTGCGTTTTCCAGAAGCATTGTCCCCTGCTACACGGCCTTGTTTATTAGCTGTGGTGCCCAGAGGGATGTAATCATGCTTATTGGTTACGATGTTCTTCACCTCGGTGCAATCCCCGGCTGCGTAAATGTTCATTACATTGGTGCGCAAATGGTCATCCACGCGAATGGCTCCACTGGCGCCCAGGGCAATGCCAGCCTTTTGGGCGATTTCCACATTAGGTTTCACCCCAATCGCAACAATCACCAGTGAACAGTTCAGCACTTCTCCAGTATGCGTTTCAACACCGGATACGCTCCCATCGCCTAATATTCTTTGGGCGGTTGTGGATGTTTTAACCGTCACGCCGTGTTCAATGAGTGATTGTTGAACCAAGGCGGCCATTTCGGAATCAATGTAAGGCAACACTTGCGGTTGTTGTTCGATAACCGAAACCTTGACTCCCTGTTTTGTCAGGGCTTCTGCCATTTCCAGACCAATGTAGCCGCCACCGACGATGACAGCCGATTTATGCCGTCCAGATTGTAGCTCCTGTTTTAATGCGGCCGCACCTTCCAGAGAGCGGATTGTGTGAACGCCTTCAAGATCAATGCCTGGTAAATCTGGAAGCAATGGCCTGGCGCCGGTAGCAAGCACCAGTTTATCATAGTGTACTGTTTGCAATGAGGAGGTTGCAGACTTGACCACAATGGTTTTATTTTTAGGATTGATCTCAATTACTTCATGATTGGTTTTAACGTCAATTCCATCGTTTAACAAAGCTTCCAGGGGCAGGGCGATTAATTCTTCCTTCTGACTGATCACGTCAGAAATGTAATAAGGTAAACCGCAGGCCCCGTAAGAAACCACATTCGATTTTTCCAGCACTGTAATTTTTAAATTGGAATCGTTGCGCCTGGCCCGTCGGCCAGCCGATAACCCGGCTGCATTTCCGCCAACAATGACTAAATGTTTTTCAAACCTGGTCATAATATTTCCCGATTTCTTGATTAAAAAAAGATAAGCAGGAATTAAACTCCATTCAACCGACAAAGATAAAAAGTCTTTTTTTTCTCGATCTTTTTATTTGGATTTTGATTATCATACAAGGAGTTCTATTCTTTTTAAGAATTCGCTTCCTCAGAGTCGTCTGGCCTACAACCTTGATGAGAAATTTTGCCAGGGAAATGGCAGCGAACAGGGAAAGCAACTCCTATTTCTTTGAATAAATTGTGTATTTGGTGATCTTTTTGATTAGGTCAATATTGCTTTAGTTTACGCGACAAACAAGGCCTTTCAGGTACAGGCTTTCCGGGATGTGCAGCTTTACGGGGTGGTCCGGTGCCTGAAACATCCAGTTTAAAATCTGTGTTTCGCGATTTGCTTCCAACGCGGCATCGGCTACGATTTTCTGAAACAGCTCTGGCTTCATCAGTCCGGAACAGGAAAAGGTGAATAGCAGACCTGCTGGCCTGAGCAGGCCAAAGGCTAGACGGTTAATGTCCTTATAGCCACGGCTGGCGTGTTGTAAATGGCTTTGCGCTTCAACAAATTTGGGAGGATCCAGTACAATTAAATCAAACTGCCGGCCTTCTGAATGGTACTGGCGTAAAAGTTGAAAAACGTTGGCCTTTACATTGGTGAAATGGTCAGCCGAGAAGCCGTTGAGCTTAAAATTCTTTTGCTGCAAAGTGAGCAGTCCGGCCACATCTTCCACATTGATCACGTGACTAGCGCCACCCTGTAAAGCGGCCAGGCCAAAGCCCCCGGTGTAGGCAAAACAATTGAGCACTTGGCGGCCGGCGCTGTGTTGCTGCATCAGGGAGCGGTTGTTACGCTGATCCAGGTAAAAACCGGTTTTGTGGCCGTTTTGTAAATCTACCAAAAAACGGGAATTGTGTTCGCGAATTTCCAGCAAATCTGGAGGCTGTTGACCTTGCAAAGGCCCTTTGCGAAGGGGCAGGCCTTCTTTTTTGCGCACTTCCACATCGGAGCGTTCGTAAATGCCATCCGGGGCAATTAGCTGCTGCAATATTTCGACAATGGTGTCTTTCCAGTACTCTGCACCGGCGCTCAGGAACTGGCAAACCAGAAAATCCTGGTAGCGATCGACGATTAAGCCGGGCAACTGGTCGGCTTCGGCGGCAATCAGCCGGTAAGCCGTGCTTTGCATGGGAATGTTTAAATCCTGACGCAGTTGCAGGGCACGTCGAATTTTGGATTCGAAGAACGAGTGATCAATAGTTTCCTCCTCGGCAAATGACCAGACGCGCACCGTAATTTGCGATTTCGGAGAGTAAGCGCCCCAGGCCAGAAACCGCCCGTCCTGGCTAACCACTTGCACCGTCTGGCCGGGTTGAGGATCGCCCTGCACCGAGTCAATAGCCCCGGAAAAAATCCAGGGATGTTTGCGTAACAGGGATTTTTCACGACCTTTTTTTAAAATGACTTTATTCATTCATTTGAATCCTCTTTAAAACAAAGCTTAATTAGTTACTCGCAAAAAGCGAATAATTTTTGCCACTGATTTTTTTTAAGTAACAAGTGACGAGTGACAAGTAACACGTGACGCGTGACGAGTAACGAGTAACCCGTTACTTTCTTTCAACCATTACACCCTTATACCCTTAACCCTTAAACTTTTTTACTGAAAGCATCTGGCTCACTCCATGGAAACCTGTTAACCAGTCGCATCATTCAACATTTTTTCTTGATTTTCTCCGCTTAATAGCCTGTACAAGGCGGGGACCACAATCAAAGTCAGCAGCGTTGAAGTGAGCAGGCCGCCGATGATGGTCCAACCCAGCGGCGCCCAGAGTGTGCCGCCACGCAGGGTTAAGGGAAGCAAGCCGCCAATGGTCGTGCTGACCGTTAAAATGATGGGCGCCAGCCTGGTTTTAGCGGCCTGGACAATGGCCTCTTTCAACGGCAGCAGCCGTCGGCGCAATTGATTGGTGTAATCTACTAAAATAATCGAATTATTGACAACAATTCCCACCAGGCTGGTTAAGCCGACAAAGGCTGTAAAAGAAAAACTGTAGCCGGTAAGCAGCAGTCCTAACAGAGAACCGACAATGGACAGGGGAATGGCTACAAAAATAATCAACGGCTGCAGAAAAGAACGGAACTGTAATACAAGCACAGCTAAAATGGCCAGCATGGCAAGGGCAATGGCCTGGTACATGCTGCCAAACGATTCCTGCCGTGTTTCCAGTTCGCCGCCTGCTTCAAAGTAAATATTTCGGCCTTTAAAAGCCATTTGTAGCTTGCGCATGATTTCCCTGGTCAGTCGGTCAACCGAAGCTCCACCGGCCACATCGGCTGTAACCGTGGCATTGGGTTTTAAGTTAAAGTGGGAAATCAACAGCGGCGATGCTTCCAGATCAATGGTTACCAGTTGAGTGATTGGAATGCTGTGCCCGGTCAGTGAACTGACGTAAATGCGATTAAAATCAGAAAAGGAAAAATCGTTTTTTAATGGTAGATAAAGGACAACATTGCGCTGATCACCGGTTTCATCGCGGAATGAGGTAACCGGAAGACCCGCCACACAAGCCCGGATGGTGCGGTTAATTTCAGCCAGAGGAACGCCCAGGGCGGCCGCCTTTTCCTTGTCAATGGTCAGCCGCAGGTTAATCTTGTTCAGGGACAGTGGATTTTCGACATTGACCGTGCCTTCGGTATTTTTGATGACCTGTTCAGTCAACGCGGTCAGCTTTTTTAGAGTGTCCGGCTGGTCATGAAAAATGCGAATGGCAATCGGCGCATCGACCGGCGGGCCCTGTTCGAACTCTTTAACCATGATGCGGGCCCCCGGGATGGTGTCTAAAGCGACGCGCAAGCGGGCTACCAGCTGGGGAAATTCTGCCGGGTCGTATTCCTTAATGCTGATTAAAATCTGTGCGTGGTTACGCTTTTCGCCTTTGGGGATCATGTTGTAATAGATGCGCGGGTTGCCATGCCCCACGTTGGTGGCAAAGTGCAAAACTTCAGGTGTGTGTTTTAGAATATTTTCCACTTGCCGGGCCAGGCTGTCGGTCAATTGCAGCGAGGCGCCTTCCGGGGTGTCGATATTAATTAACAATAACGGTTTTTCGGCTTTGGGGAAAAAGCTGACGCCGACCAGCGGAAACAATCCTAAACTGGCAATAAAAATCAAGCCGGCAGCAAGTAACGTTCTGCGCGGCCTGGCCAGTACTTTTTCCAATAAGGGCTGATAATAACGATTGGCCAGTTGAGTTAGTAGTGTGGAACCGTCTTTCCACCCTGCCTGTTGTTGTGGCTGGACTTTCAGAAAACGATAACTGAAATAGGGCGTAAAAGTGAGCGAAATTAAAAGCGAAAAGCCCAGCGCGTACATTACACTTAGGGGCAGGCTGCGGATGAAATCGCCGGTCATGCCGCTAATCATCAGCATGGGGAAAAAGGCCAGCAGGGTGGTCAGAGTAGAACTGACAATGGCCCAGGCGATTTCGGAAATGGCGCTGACCACGGCTTTTTCGCGCGGTAAATTTTTGCCTAAAAAACGGCTGATATTTTCGGTAACCACTATGGCGTTATCCACCAACATGCCCAGGGCAATCACAAAGCCGCTGATGGTAATCTGTTGCAGACCGTAGCCGCTTAAATCAACGGCTCCGATGGCGGCTAAAATGGAAATTGGAATGACGGTCATGTCAATCAGAGCGGCACGGTAGTTTAAGGCCCAAAAAATCACCAGACCGACCAACAACAGGCCCTGTAACAGGTTCATCCAGAAGCTGTACAGGCGCCGCTTGACGCTTTGCGTCTGGTCAAAGACTACGGCCAGTTTTACATCGCCGGGGAGAGTCTGCTTGAAATTTTGCAGAACTTGTTCCACTCTGTCGCGCAGTTGGTAAATGTTGGTGCCCTTTTTTTGACTGATGGTCAAATAAATGCAGCGCTGCCCGTCAAAGCGGGCCAGATACTTGATCTCTTCGTAACCGGCTGTAACGCGGGCCACATCTTTCAGGTAAAGAATTTTCCCATTGCGGCTGTGGATAATGGTCTGCTTAACATCGTCCAGCGAACAGAAGTAGCCATTGGATTTAATGGGGAAGCGCAGCAGACCACCTTTGACCGAACCGCCCGGGATGTTGACATTGGCCGCCTGCAAGGCCTGCACTACCTGGTTTAAACCGATGTGATACTGAGCCAGCTTTTCCAGATTTAACTCCACACGTACCTGTTCTTCGGGGTAGGCCCGCAATTCAACGGTTTTGATTTCCCTGATGCGTTTCAGCCGGTCTTTCAGCTGTTCGCCAAAATCGACTAACTGAGCGTAAGGCCGATTTTCGGAAATCAGAGCTAATTGCAGGATGCAAACATTGGTAATGGTCCATTTGGTGATTATGATTTGTGAAATGCCAGCGGGCAGATCGGTTTGCAGTGCGTTGATTTTTTCCGTGATTTGTCGGTACTTCTCGTCGGGGTCGCTGCCGGAGTAAAATTCTACGTGAATAACGGCCAGCCCTTCTTCAATGGTTGATTTCATCTGTTTGATGTTGTCGATTTCATTAATGGCCTCTTCAATGGGGTTGACCACTAACTGTTCCATGTCCAATGGGGCTGCGCCAGGGAAAACAATGGTTACGGTGGTGCCAGGCGGTGCAATCATCGGGTCTTCGGAGCGGGGCATGGTTACAAAGGAAAGCATTCCCCAGACGCTGATCAGCAAAATTAAAATCAAAGTAAACTGATGATTGCGGATGGCAAACTGCGTCAGTTTCATATCCACCTTTAATTAACAATTTGCACTTTGGCGCCTGGTTTTAAATAGGCCGCGCCCTGAGCCACAACTTGGCTGACGGTTTTGGGCAGTCCTTCCACTGCCACTAAATCATTGAAATAATAACGCACCTGAACTTTAATCTTTTGCGCCTGGTGGTTTTGGCCTACGGTAAAAAGAAAGGTCTGATTGCCCTTTCCAAAGACTAACGACTGGTAAGGTATAAGGGAGAGTTTTGAACGGTGGCGTGGGAAAATTTCCACTTTGGCTGCAAAACCAGAGCGGAAAGCAGGGTGGCTTTGCCTGAGTTGAATGGTGGTTTCGAAGGTGGCGCTTTGAGGATCTGCAATGCCTGCAATTTCGGACAGGTAACCAATGAACAACTGGCCCGACAGGGCGTTCACTGTTACGGTGGCGCTGTCCCCGGGCGCCACCAGACTCACCTGCTGGTCGGTCAGGCCACACCTGACCTGCCAGCCCGCATTTGTGTTACCAAACAGCAGAACTGGCTGCCCCGGGCCGATCAGTTCCTGTTCTTTTTTTAAAATTTTTAGAATCATGCCGGCGGCGGGCGCCAAAATCTTTGAATGGTTAAGATTGAACTCAGCTACCTGTAATTCGGCGCTGGCCAGTTCGAAGGCGGTTTTGGCTTTTTCCAACTGGTCCAGAGTAACCACGCTGTCCTGGTACAGGTGTTTTAACCGTTGCCAGTCCTTTTTTGCCTTCCGGAATTGGGCCCGCGCCTGGTTGACGCGCGCCTCGATTTCACGCAAATCGAGCGTGGCCAGTAATTGGCCTTTTTTAACCCGTTGGCCTTCTTTGACCAGAATCTGTTGAATGAAACCGTCGGTTTTGAAGGCCAGGGCCTGCTCCTGTCCAAAATGCAAAAGGCCAAAGGATTGAATGGGCAGGCGCATTTCTTTGATTTGTACATTGACCAGCCGCACCGCGATGGCGGTTGTTTTTTGTTGTTCAGAAGATTGGTTCTGGCAGGCAAAACAAAACAAAAGCAAAGTGGACAAAAAGCCAGCGATGAAAGCACGCATTAGGTACACTCCCTGCAATGTAATCCGTTTAAAGATAGGCATAATAAACGATTGAAAGCAAGAGGTTGTTGGTAGAAAACAATACCGCGCACTGGTAAAACCAATGCCTGGGCCGAGCAGCAATCGAAAATTTTAACCACCGAGGTCCAACATAATGTTCTGGCCGATTTCGCAGAATCAAGTTATCCTAATGCAGCCAAAAAGTCTGCCCGTCTAACTGGCACTGCCGTAAGAAGCCTGGCAGGTCCGGAGAGTTTGGCAGGTTTTTACAGATTTTTTAGAAAATGGATTCAACAGATTGAAGGGATTGGAAAATAAAGAAAAATGTTGATTGTGCGATTTTTAAGGGCGAGGCATGCCCCGCCCCCTTAACGTTTACCCTATTACATGTTTAACTTGAGTTGCAATCACTGGTTTTGTCCCACAGCTAAAAATTATTCACTCTAAGGTGAGAAATTTTTCAAATGCCAGAGTTTAGTGTATCAAAATGTAATCGCCTAAAATGTGGGCCGTTTCCAACAAATAAAAATCTTCCCTGTCGTCATGGCCAGATTTTTTGTGTAGTTCTTTTAATTTCTTTTTCAACGCTTCGCGTTCTTCACGTTCTTCTTTGCGTTTTTCAATGTTTAAAGAGACCACATTGCGTTCTTTTTCTTTTTTCAGGCGTTCGATTTGCTGGAGCATGAGCTGGTATTCTTCATTACTCTGGGCGCGCATCAGGTGTAAATTACGCAAACGCGGTAAAACGTTTTTTAAATCGGGATCAAAGGAACTAAAGCTAATCGGATCGATTTCGTCCCACAACAAAGCGTTCTTTTCGCTGCGCTCACCGATCTCCATGATTTCGTAACGATCCGGAATGCGGATATCGGGCAAAACACCAACGTTTTGCGTACTGCCACCGGTGATACGGTAGAACTTGGCAATGGTCAGCTTGATTTGGCCCAGCTTTTCTTTACTGTGCGGGAAGAAACGGGAAATAGGAATCATGTTTTGCACGGTTCCTTTACCAAACGTTTGTGTGCCAACAATGATGCCGCGCTGGTAATCCTGAATAGCGGCGGCAAAAATTTCCGAAGCAGAAGCGCTGAAGCGGTCGACCAGCACGGCCAGCGGGCCGTCGTAAACTAATTTGGAATCGAAGTCGCGTTCTACTTTCACACGACCACGTGAATCGCGTACCTGAACCACCGGGCCTTTTTCAATAAACAGGCCGGTTAAATCAACGGCTTCAGAAAGGAAACCGCCGCCGTTGCGCCGCAGGTCAATAATGACGCCGTCAACCTGAGCGCCTTGCAGTTCTTTAAGCAAGCGCTCCACATCGCGCGAAGTGCTGGCGTAATCTTCCTTGCCCTGACGCATGGCTTCGTAATCCAGGTAAAAATCGGGGATGTTGATAACGCCGATGCGAAATTTTTGTCCGTTGTGTTCAATTTCCAGTGTGTCGCTTTTAGCCGCCCGATCCGCCAACTTAATCTTGTCGCGCACCAGGGTAATGGTCACCGGAGGGTCCGATAGGGAAGCATCAGCCGGAATGATTTGTAGGCGTACTTTGGTGCCTTTTTTACCGCGAATCAATTGCACCACGTCGTCAATGCGCCAGCCGACTACATCGACCATTTCGCCCTTTTCGCCCTGGCCTACGGCCACAATTCGGTCGTTGGGATGGAGCAGACCGCTGCGCGCGGCAGGACCGCCGGGAATGATTTCCACCACCGTGGTGTAATCGTCTTCAGTACGTAAAGAAGCGCCAATGCCTTCCAGCGAGAGACTCATGCGGATTTTGAAATCCTCACTGGTTTTGGGTGACATGTAGTTTGTGTGCGGATCGAAGGTGGCCGTAAAAGCATTCATGTAAATCTGAAAAACATCTTCGCTTTTAGTTTTACGCATCTGTTTTTCAATGTTGTTGTAACGCTTTTCGAGACGTTCCTTAATGGCTGCCCAGTCTTTTCCGGCGATTTTCAACGACAGGGCTTCGTTTTTTAATCGTTTGGACCATAAGCTATCTAATTCTTCCTGCGTTTTGGGCCAGGGCATGTCTTTTCGGTCAATCAAAAAGGAATCCTCAGCGTTGAAATTAAATGGCTTTTCGAGGCGTTTTTTAATATAGGTCAGGCGTTCTTCAAATCTATTCATAAAGCGGTTAAATATTTCAAAAGCGGTTCGTAAATCGCCATTTCTTAAGGCGTCATCAAGAGAATAGCGATAGTTTTCAAATTCCTTAATGTCAGATTCTAAAAAGTAAAGTTTTTGCGGATCTAAAGATTCCAGATAAAAATCAAACATCTGGCTGGAAAGTTCGTCGTCTATCTGCTGTTTTTTGTAATGTATTTTAGGCAGAAAAAAGGCCACAGCCTGCTCCACGCGAGGGTGAATGGGCAGGGGTTCAAGCTTTGGCAAAGCGCTTTGTTCATCGTTATTGGTAAGCGCTGTTGCCGTTACGGCAAAAATCAGAATAGCTATTGTTAAAACGAGCAAATTAGATAACTTTTTCATGAAAATCCCTCGGATTGAATTAATTTAGCACTAATGTAAATATTATTGGCTTAAACAGCCAATTAAATTTCAAGTTCCGTTGTAAAAAATGAGAAACATCCAAATGGTTTTGTGCAGAAAGCGCTGATGGGAACAGAAACTTGGTAACAAGTGACGCGTGACGAGGAACGAGTAACAAGTGATTGGTAGCCGATTATCCATTACGCACAATCAACGCTTCAACCAAAATACTCTTAACCCTTATACCCTTAAACCCTTAACTTTTTAACTCCATTAAACCATTCAACTAATGAACTATATAGCCGATACCTACAAATTCAATTCTTCAAGCGCCTTTTCATGGGTTTCTAAATCGGAATTGCTGTAAAGGACAAAACGAATCATTTTTACATGTTTTAATTCAGAAGCCATTTCCATCATGGTTTTTAAAGCAACACGCGCCGCTTCTTTTATAGGGTAGCCAAAGATGCCGGTAGAAATGGCCGGGAAAGCGATGGATGCAACATGATTTTCATCTGCCAGTTGTAACGAATTACGGTAGCACTCAGCTAAAATTTTGTCTTCAGGTTTGTCATGACCATAAACAGGCCCCAGTGTATGAATCACATAGCGGTTGGGTAATTCGTGAGCGCCAGTAATCACCGCCTGGCCGGGCCGGATAGGGGCCAAAGGTTTACATTCTTCGTACAGGCCAGGGCCGGCGGCTCGATGAATGGCTCCGGCAACACCTCCGCCTGGCGCTAACTGCGCATTGGCCGCATTGACCACCGCTTCCACATCCGGTTGCGCGGCAATATTGCCCTGCACCAGTTCCAGGCGGACGTTTCCGATGTTTAACTGTTTCATTGCCTCTCTCCCTGTTTAGTTGAACAGTTGAATTGTTTAATGGTAAATTGAATTTGTAGAGTAGCAGCAAAACAACTATCAAAGCAAATCCTTATTTTCTACAATCTGTACGCCATGCTTACGCATATTTCCCATGGCCTGTTCAAAATTTTGCCAGTCCAGTGGACGTGTCGCGTCTTTAATTAAATAGGTTTTGAAGCCAAGCTCAGCGGCATCCAGAATGGTGTAATTAACGCAAAATTCTCCGGCTAAACCGACCACATAAACCTCATCAATTCCCCGTCCTTTTAAATAATCAGCCAAGCCGGTACTTTTTTTACGCCCATTATCAAAAAATCCACTGTAGCTGTCAATCCCCGGGTCGGTGCCTTTGCGGAATATAGCTTCCACCGGATTCATATTCAGCCCAGGAACAAAATCGGCGCCTGCCGTGCCCTGCACACAGTGATCGGGCCAGAGAATTTGCTCTAAACCGTTCAGTTCAATTACATCATAAATTTTTTTGCCTGGATGATTGGAGGCAAAACTGCCATGATTTTGTGGATGCCAGTCTTGTGTAGCCACCACCAGATCAAAGGCAGGTAGTAGTTGATTGACAACCGGAATGATCTGATCTCCTTCAGGCACAGGCAAAGCACCCCCCGGGACAAAATCATTTTGAATATCAACTAAAATTAGTGCACGACTCATTTTAATCCTCCCCTCGAAATTGTCTTACCATTGCATCGCGTGCTTCCATTAATTTTTTACTAATGCCCACCTTGTAAATGTGCGGGTATTCAAAACGTTTGTGTTCATTGGGTAACAAAGCCAGACGCTGCCGGGAAAATTCGGCTATTTCCTCTACCGTTTTTTGATCCGTGATTATTTCTCCATCCTCCATTACTTTGATGAATAATTCTTCCTGATGGAGACCGCTGACTCTAAGATGTTTTTCTTTTTCGAAGGGATGGTACATGCAATCGATTTGCTGTTCTTCTTCCAGGACAATGGCATCTGCCAAAAAACCGCCTTCACCATTAGAGTAGCGAACCACTTTCTTTTTCCCCGGTAAAGTCGATTTAATAAGTGTGTCCGAAATTTTCATCCTGGGCTGATCATTTAAGGCGCTTAACTTGTAAACCCCATCCAGGGCGGCGTCTGGTTGACCGGTAACCAGACGAGTGCCCACACCAAAAAAATCAATCGGTGCCTGTTGTTCATTCAAACTGCGAATCACGTATTCATCCAGCTGATTGGACACCGCAATTTTAACGTACTGCAAACCGGCTTCATCCAGCATCTGGCGAGCCTTTTTAGAAAGGTAAGCCAAATCGCCGCTGTCAATGCGAATACCCACTAAACGATGTCCTTCAGCTTCCAATTCTTTGGCTACTTTAATGGCATTAGGCAAACCACTGCGCAGCGTATCGTAAGTGTCAACCAATAAAATACAATGGGCCGGATTAAAGCGGGCGTACTCTCTGAAGGCGGTCAATTCATCATCAAAACTTTGTACAAAGGAATGGGCCATTGTGCCGACCGCCTTTAAACCATACTGAAAAGCAGCTAACATGTTAGAAGTAGAATCACAACCGCCGATAACCGCTGCCCGGCTGGCATGAACTCCGCCAAATCCATGAGCGCGCCGCAAACCAAAATCGCTCACAGCTCGGTCACCGGCAACATGACGTACTCGGGCTGCCTTGGTGGCAATTAACGATTGAAAATTTAAGACATTTAAAACCATGGTTTCAATAATCTGGGTCTCAAGCAGGTTGCCTTCCACACACAACAAGGGTTCAATCGGAAAGGCTACTTCTCCTTCTAACATGGAGTAAATGGTCCCTCTAAAGCGAAACGAACGCAAATAATCTACAAAATCTGCATCAAATCCGTCTTTTAGTAAAAACTGCGCTGCCTGATCATCAAAGCGAAATTGTTGCAAAAGTCGCAGTAAATCCTGTAAACCGGCAAAAATCAAATAACCATTTTGGAAAGGCAGTTTACGAAAAAAATAGTCAAAGCGTGTTTTATGGTCAAGCATGTTATTTTTAAAATAGGTTTGCGCCATGGTTAATTCGTATTTATCAACCATTAATCCAATTTGTTTGTAGTCCAAAGTCGGCCCTCCGATTTAAGTCTTGTTTAATTACAGATTTTACAACAATAAATTAAAAAATTCAAAATTCCATTGTACAATGGTGTGTCAAGTACTGATTTTGTTTTATAAAACTAAACTGAAAAACAGAATTCTTTGAAAAAACCTTTAAGAATCTCATTCCAGCACAGGCATGTCATTCACGCGCAGGCGGGAATCCCTAAGTTGACAGGTTTGAAGAATCCTCGATTTTTTGGTTTACCCTTAATAAGACAACTCATTTAACTTAAAACCTATTTGATAATAATCTAAATAATGCCAAGAAATTACCGATGATTATTATTTGAATTACCATGGACGGAGCCTTAAATGAGTAAAGATTATTTAATCTTTTATCTTGATGAAAAAACATACGCCATCAATCTGGAAAAGGTTGTTAAGGTTTACCAAATTGTTAACATTACGCCTATTCCTAAAGGCCCGGAGTATTTATTAGGGCTCATCAATGTACATGGGCAAATTACGCCGATTGTAAATTTAAGATATTTATTGGAGCTTAAAAAGAGACCATTAAATTTGACAGACCAGTTAATCATCGTTAAAACAGAGCAGATGGAGCTGGCTTTTGTTGTTGACCGGGTTTCTGACATCATTCCGGCCCACGATGAAAATAGCATGACCGTAGATCAAATATTACCTGATGCCCGTTTTTTTGAATTGATTATCAAGGATCAGGATGATTTTATTTTAGCTATTAATCCAGATGTACTTTTAACTCGATCTGAAATCAACAAAATCAATAAGCAGATTAAGCGGGAATATGAGAAAATTACAGAAAAAATGGCCGAAAATTGATCCACAACTATTAGAAGCGCTTTCCCAAAAAATTGCTTCGGAATTAGGTTTGTCTTTTTCTAAAAAATTAAGTGATTTAGAAAAAATTCTTATTAAATATTTCAATGAATTTAAAACTGAAAAGTTATCAGTGAAAGTCAAGCAACTCCTACAGGCCAACCTTTTACAGGAGCCCAATTTAATTAATTTGCTGACCATTACGGAAACCTATTTCTTTCGCAATTATCGTCTGTTTAAAGCGTTGGAACAATCAATCTTACCCGGGATGTTGGAACAAAAAGTCAAAAATGGTGAAGCGTTTACCATCTGGAGCGCCGGTTGTTCCAGCGGCGAGGAACCTTACTCTTTTGCCATGCTGATTGATGACATGAGAGAGAAGTTAAATTTAAATTTGGAACTGCGCATACTGGGAACGGATCTAAACCACCAAAGCTTGGCAAAAGCGCGTAGAGGTGTGTATTCCAACTGGTCGTTCCGCAAAATTCCTGTCAAATATCTCGAAAAATACTTCAAACCGCTTGACGAACGTTTCTACAAAATAGACGAAAAAATTCGGCATGCTGTTACCTTTCAACATCACAATTTGAAACAAGGGCCATACCCGCCATCCCCTAAATGGACGCAATTTGATCTGATTGTGTGCCGGAATGTCTTGATCTATTTTGATAAAGAGACTTCGTTCGAAGTTCTTAATAATTTTTCTAAAGTTTTAAAAGATGAAGGGATTTTTATTTTGGGACCGGCGGAAATGCCTTCTTTATATTTTAAACAATTTAAGCCTCAATTAATCAATGACCTCATCGTATATCGTAAGAATGGTTTTGTCTTACATAAATCTGCCACAAACAAATCACAGGGGATGAATCGTCTAACAGTCACCTCTCGCAAACCTAAGAAATTGAAGATTGAAAAAAGGCTATTCCAGCTACCTAATAATGATAAGCACGAATCGGTAGTAGAAAATAGCGTTGATGAAAAAGCCCTGATCAAAAAATTAGCAGACCAGGGTGAATTGCAGGAAGCCTTGCAATTAGCTAAAAGATATGTGGAACGCAAGCCAATGGAGGAAGAGGCACACTATTTACTCGGTACTATCTATTTTGAGATTGGCGAACTGGACAAAGCAAAAACGAGCTTTGAAAAAACGCTCTATTTAAAGCCTGATTTTTTGATGGCTTACTTTCATTTAGCCAATATTTCATCAATGCAATCGAACCAAAATAATGTGCTAAAATATTTCAGTACCATGTTGGATTTATTAAACCATTATCCGGCGGATCAATCCATACCTTTTAGTGACGGGTTAACCGCCGGTCAATTCCGGAAATTAGTGGGGGATATTTTGGAAACTGAAAAAGTAGCAGGGTAAAAAATGAACAAAACACAAAAAATTTTATTTGAACGCACAAAGCTTCTGGCACAAAAAATTAGAGAGTACAAAGATTCCGAAAGAGTTGAAGTAATCCAGTTCATTTTAGGAAAAGAACAATATGCCATCGAAGCTAAATCAATTAAAGCCATTCCACTAAAAAGCAAAATCACCCATCTGCCTGGACTTCCTGAAGTTATTTTAGGGATTACTTCCCTGGCAGGTGAGATCTTCACTGTACTAGATTTAACGAAATTACTGAATATCGAACATGCTAAACATGATAGGCAGTACATTATATTCTTAAACCATTCAACTGTAAAGATTTCCTTTTTAATAGATGCGATTGTTGATTTTAAATTCATAGAATTAAAGGAAATACAACAAAACATCGCGGGATTAAAAGGGATCGAAAGTGGCTTGATTAAAGGTTTGCTTCCCGGGGCTATTGCTCTATTGAATCCTGTAAAACTTTTAAGCTTTAAAATTAAAGCATAGTTAAGGAGGTTCAAAATGAACAATTCTTTTCTTAGATCTTTTAAAGGACAGTTACTTTTAGGCATGGGAGCGACGATCCTCTTTTCAATAATGATCATGTCTTTTGTATTTTACAACCTTTTTTCATCCATTCTAGAAAAAAACAGTAGTCGTGAATTGAAAACAGTCACTGATTTAAAACAATCAGAATTAAACATATTCATCCAAGATATTCATAATGATTTACGCTCGTTAACACAAATCGATGAAGTACAACGACTATTGAAAGCCCCTTCCAACAAACAATACGCATTGTCTTTGAATAAGAATTCCCTGCTAAAAGTAATACAGGAACATTTACATATTTATGTAATTGAAGCCAAAACAGGACGCATCCTTTTTCAATCATTTGCCAATGGTTTACAGGGGAAATCAGTCTTTGTATCTGAGCTTTCAAATTCAAAATTAGGGAAATTGGTCAAAACAGCTGTTACTAAAAATCAACCTGTAATCTCCGGATTTCAAAACTTCGAACCAGAAGGTAACAATTTACCTGCCATAGCAATACCTGCACCGGAAGGTGCTGTAATTGTAGGTTTTTTAACTGACAGTAATCAGAAATTAAAGCACCTCTTATTCAATAACAATAACACAATTAAACTTTTCCTGTTCGATAGGAACAAACAGATAGCTGGTGACCATGAATTAATATCAGCAAATATTATCTCTGATATTTTGAACTCAAACGATCCGGCTCAGACTATTAATTTTACTGCTAATAAGGGGCAGCAAATGAAAGCAACATACAACCCGATTCAGTTTGACAACCTTGAGATGACATCCCCATGGTATTTGCTGGGGGCAATCCCCAACGAAAATTTTGTAGCACCCCTGAACAGTTTAAGAAATTATCTTTTTCTGTTATGCCTGATCATTGTATTAATAAGCGGCTTGGTAATTTACCTGTATGGATCGCGCATTAGTAATCCATTAGTAAAAATCAGTCAACAACTGGAGCAAGTTAGTCACGGTAATCTGAATGTAGATATCCCATTAATCAAACAGCAAAACGAAATGGGCTTACTCACTCAAAATTTAAAGAAAACCACAGAGCGATTAAAACAACAAATGAATGAAATAATTGAACACACCAATTCCCTGGCTACCAGCAGCAATGAAGTTTCTGCTACGGTGGCGCAAATCACCGCGTCTTCAACTGAAACAGCATCTGCCATCACCCAAACAGCCAGCAGCGCTGAAGAAGTGGAACAACTGGCTAAAAATTTTAATGAAAAAACCAAAGAGTCGCTGATCATTGGAGAGAAAACAGTAGAAGCCACAAATCAGGGTACAGAGTCTTTCAACACCATTGAAAGGTCTATTCAGGACGTACAAACACAAATGGAACAAATTGCAAATAGAGTGCTCGAATTGAGCAAATACAGTCAGGATATTGGTGAAATTACCGAGGCGGTAAAAGAGATTGCTGAGCAATCGAACATTTTGGCAATCAATGCCTCAATTGAAGCAACCAAGGCAGGGGAATCAGGCAAAGGATTTGCTGTAGTGGCCAATGAAGTGCGCAATCTGGCTGAACAATCCAAAAAGTCAACTCAACAAATTCAAAAAATTTTAAATACTATTCAGGATGCGGTTGGTAAAACTGTGATCCAGGTAGAACAGGGGAATAAGACCATTCAGTCCAGCGCGGGTGCGGTCGACCAGGCCCAATCTTCAATGAATAAGATGGTAGAATACATCGAAAAACTTATCCATATTTTAAATGAAATTGCCGATTTTTCGAAGGAGCAATTAACAGGTACTGCCCAAATTAAAGAAGCCATGGAAAATATTAAGGAAGCAACCAATCAAAATGTGGATGGCATGCGTCAACTGGAAGAAGTCATCGAAAATCTGAAGGAGACTAGTGAAAATCTGAAACAGCTTGTTTCAACCTATCAACTTAATTAGAGGAAATTATGGAACAGGATTTTCAACAGGAATTATTGGATATTTTCCAACAGGAAGCAGAAGATTATCTTGCCGTTTTGCGTAATGGGATTCAAAGCCTTGAGGAGCAACCTGCCCCTGAAACGATTGAAGAGATTTTCAGGACGACACACAGTTTAAAAGG
>JAGHBR010000032.1 GCA_021160885.1 Caldisericaceae bacterium | reverse complement strand
GTACTGAATAATTCGATGCATAAAGTAAAATAATCAAAAATGAGTATTCCATTTATAAAAATATTCGCTATTTTTACTCACACTTGTCCAAAATATTTTAACTGATGGTTTCAGGCCTTAAAATTTTAACAGAAAGTGGTTAAATAACCATCCCTCTAACCCCCTTACCTTTGGCAAAGGGAAGGGAGAACCGCTGTGCTGGTTTGCAAGAATTGATCTTACAGCATGGGCAATTTCCTTCCCTGCTGGCAGGGAAGGGTGGCCGAGGCGCAAGCCGAGGCCGGGATGAGTAAAAATAACAAGGGAAAATTCGTATTTCGAACTACGAGCTTCGATTTTTCTAATATCAGGGCTTCATTAACCCCATGAGAACATCGGCAAACGCCTGATATGTTAGTAGAAAACTCAATTTTAGTTGAAATTACAAGCAATTTTTTTTTAAATTTGAGCAGGCCACTTCTTTTTTTCCACATGCAAAATTTAAGGAGTAAAAACCATGTTTCACTGGAAAACACTTACCATTTTGTTGAGCATCTTGTTTGTTACCACAGCTTGTGTCTTCCCGCAAGGCGACGAATATGAAAAAGTCTATTATGATTTTATGATTTCCACCTATTTCAGGCTGGCCGTGGCCAAAACAGATGGTTCGCAATTCAAAGAAGCGCTTATGCTACCAAAAAATTCGGAATTCGATGCAATGAAAATCATCTATTTTACCAACCAGGATCAGAACATTGTAATTGCCAAAGCGGACAGGGCCTACTTACTTGATGCCAATAATTTGCTTCTTATTAAATCAAATGACTTAAATTTTGCCCGGATTTATGAATCCAGTCTTTCACCAGATGAACAACATATTGTATTTGGAGCACGAAATAAAAATTCCAATTGGGACTTGTATTTGATGGATGCTAATGATCTTTCCGTAACAAACATTACCAATTCTCCGTCCACCTTTGAACGTTTTCCATCTTTTACGCAAGACGGGCAAAATATTGCATTCACCAGTATCGAGTTCGGTAAGCAACAAAGTATCATCATACTAAATTTGAGCACATCAACCTTTGACACACTATTAACATCACCTTCATCTGACAGTACACCTAATGATTATGATCTGCAATTTGTATCTCCTTTTTTAAATATTTCCGATTCGCTGCTCTATTACTGTAATTTTTATAACCATAGTTTGGTTTCTTATTCTTTAAAATCCAAGAGTAGCAATCCTTTTTACCAGTACGTTTATCCCTGGAGACCAATGTATTTTACAAAAGACGGGCAATTTGTCTTGTTCATTGGTTATTCCTATCCCCATAAGCTCATTTGCATGGATTTATCCAATAAAAGTGTTTCAACTATTACAAAACTTGAAAAAACGGATATTGATTACACGCTGTCTGCTGATGGTAGCAAAATCGCTTTTACTACATTAACACAAAAAAATGAGTTGAATGGTGTACCCAGCGGTGATTATGATTATTACCAATTGTGGATTATTAACAAAGACGGCTCAAATAAAAAGTTTATTGACAGCGGACGCTGGCCGGTCTTTTCTGCCGATGGCAGCCGGTTAGCTTACGACAAAGCCTATTACAGTGTAAGGGGTGAATGAAATAAAAAGTTAAGGGTGTAAGAGTATAAGAGTTCAGAGTTTCAGCGATTTTGAAGATTTAAGTTGGCTCCATAGCTACCACCTTCAGGTAGTGAAATGAGAATACTCAAAACAAAAAACCGAGACTTCTGCCCTACAAAATTGGATTTATCCAGGCTCCTGATTAAAAATGTTTTTGTGATTACATATAACGACTTTCTTTTCAACCTGACAAATAAACAAGACGTTGAGCTTTGCACAATAAGTAAGAAATAGTCGATTTGGTAAAGATCCCCCTTTAATTCCACCCCCTTAGTAAGGGGGGAAAGAAAAAGGGGGGATAAACATATTCCATCCTGTATTCTTAAAAAATGACCATGATTACAAAAGGATGGGAGAACCGAAGTGTTGATTTATCCAATTTTTAAAAATTACTCTGAAAGAATTAAGCGATTACCCTTCTCTGCTGTCACGAAAAAGGGATCAAAGCGCAAGCCTGGGCAGGATAGGTTAAACCTCCTGATTATTGTTGGAGACCGGGGGAACATTCATTGACCAGTCTTACTTTTCACTGTAAATTAGCTATTAACGGACATCACCACACAGCACATATGGAGGAAACGAATGCACTCAGACGGCCAGGCGAATCGTTCTGCTAAAAAGCCTGTAACAAACTCAAAAGCCAGGAACCGCCAGAATGAATTTAATCTTCAGTACGCCAACAAACTGCCAGCCAACGACATTCTGCAAAACAAAGACGGCATCCTGCCTGGCAAATTGAAAGTTGATCGCATATGGGAAAGCGCTACCAACGATTGGTACAATCTGCTTGTTTTTGGCGACAATCTGCACTTTTTAAAAACGGTCTATTTGAATCAGGATCCTGTCATTAAAGACAAAATAAAAGGGCAGGTCAAGCTCATTTACATCGATCCGCCCTTTGCCACAGGTGAGCATTATCACGCCAATCAGGGACAGGTGGCTTACAGCGCCAAACGCGTAGGCCCAGACTTCATTGAGTTTTTGCGAAGACGATTGATTGTGGCCCGCGAACTATTAGCAGATGATGGCGTGATTGTGGTGCGCAATGCCTTTAATTACGGACATTACGTTAAGATCATCATGGACGAAGTTTTTTCTCAGGAAAATTTCATAAATGAAATCATCATCAACCGTAAACGCAAAAGCATGGGTAGTTTAAAAAAGTACGAGGTTGTTTACGAGTACCTTTACATTTACTCCAAAAGCGGGCGTTATTTTTTTGAAAATCAATGGGTCAAAAAACCGCTGGCTAAAATAAAATGGACCAGCTTTCTGAGTCAGGAAGAACGCAATCCTAAAGAACGCCGCGTGCTGGGGCTGACCTTTTTGCCCCCTGCCGGCCAGCATTTTTCATTAACCCAAGAAAAGACCACACGACTTTTAAAGGAACACTATCTGCGTGTAAAGCACAAACCCAGCGGAGCCGTCTTTTATTATTCAGAAACCGGTAACGACGAACGCTTCTACAAAACGATTTCCACACGCGGCGTTAACCGCTTTAAATATCATGACATCACCACTGAAACTGAGGTTTACGGCGTCAGAGAAATTCGGGAAATCGGAAAATTTCAGCAGGCCAAGACGAACGAATTTAAGATTGAATATTTGACCCGTGACCAGGAAAAGGTAACCAACGACTGGCGCGACATTCCTTCTTACACCGACACCAGCGGCTATCCTACCGAGAACTCAGAACAATTGTTGACACGTATAATCAAATCTTTTTCGCGGCCGGGTGATCTGCTAATGGATTTTTTTGCCGGATCTGGCACCACAGCCATAGTAGCCGAAAAATTAAACCGCCGCTGGGTGGCTGTGGACATGGGCAAACTGGCCTACTACACCATTCAAAAAAGGCTGCGGCAAATCGAAAAATCAAAATCTCCCGAACAGGAAAATAAACCGTACCAAAAAAAGTCGTCATCTTTTTTGTGTTGCACTTTACAAAACAATACAACTTTCGATTCAAAAGGGCTGGACTGGTTAACCTACCGGATTTTTGCCGCCAATCTATTCGGTATTGATTTAAATGAATCGACCCAAACAGATCAACCTTTTGACGGCTATTTGCACGGGCGCCCGGTCATCATTTTCAATTTCCTGGAAAATCCTTCGCAGAAGATTGATCTTCAATTTTTAAACCGTTTCAAACATCCCCAGGCCCTGTGTCTTTTAGCGCCGGAGTCCGCTTTCGATTTTTCCACTGATTCTTTGTTATTGAATGGCCAACTGTTTTACTTCCTGAAAATTCCTCAAACGGTGCTGGAAAAACTGCCGGAAATCCCGCCGGCCAAATTACAAAAAGCAAAAGGCCAGAAACTGATTCACGATTTTGATGAGATGGTTGGTTTTCATGTGGTTAAAACTCCTTTAGTGCAGTTTGAAGTTCAGACCAGTCCGCCAACCATCGACTTAATCGTCAAAGATTTTAAAAGTCTGGATCAGAATTCAGGTAAAAAACAAAAAGTGCAGGGTTTTGCCGCTCTGGCCGCTATTTTTATTGATTCCAATTATAACGGCCAGGTTTTCAGGCTTGAACATTGTTACTTTACAGAAGACCTGTTTCCTGTTTTAAAAGAAAAAAAGAAATCTAAAGCAAAAATTGACCAGTACTTTAAGGATTTTGAAAATGAAAGCTTGAAGATAAGCCTGCCGGTACAGGTAAAAGCCGGACAAACCATAATGATTCTTTTCACCGATATTTACGGCAATTTTTACAAAGAAACTGTCACAATACAGTGAGGAAATCATGACCAGACCGGAACGAACCAATCAGCGTAACCTCGATTTTTCACGCTGGATTCGAATTCATTTAAGGGATTCTTTTCATGGTTTAATCGTTCACGATATTGACTGGATTATTGTCAATTATTGTACGGGTTATTTTATCATTGTTGAACAAAAAACCTGTCATCAGACCAGCCAGTTACGCACCAATCCTGCTCAAACAGTTATTTTTAAAATGTTAGACGAAATGTTCAGCAAAGCCACAGAGGTTAACCTGAACGAAAGATTTTCCACCAATCCGGCCACCAACTGTGTTTACACCTACCAGGGCGCCTTTTTGCTGGAATTCGCCGACGGCACTGATCCGGATACGGCAAGTCAAATATTTGTCAACGGCCAGCCCATTATTCGTGACGATTTGATCTGTCTACTGAATTTAGAAGAAAATTGCCGGCCGCTGCTTGCCCGTTATCGTTCTAATTGGATTGAACAAAATTTAGCAAAGCAAAAAGCCAGACTAAAAGGCAATTGCCCCTGAAACAGTAGTGTCAAAAAAT
>JAGHBR010000270.1 GCA_021160885.1 Caldisericaceae bacterium | reverse complement strand
TATTAATACAATATTGTAAAATGCGTGAAAGCATGGTGGAGGTAAATTTGTCTGCAAAAATTCACAAATCGTTTTTCATTAATCATTTTTCACGCTTTTGGGGAATCACCTTAAAGGCGGCTTCTACATTTACTTTCAACAGAACGAACACAACCACCACAACAACATTTTTAAATACAGGCTGAAGTTTCAGGCAGAATAAATAATTTCAAAAGCCGACTTCAGCCGAGGTCGGCTTTTTTATTGGACAAATTTAACACAGGGAATAAAAATGAAGATACTGAAATTTGGGGGTACTTCTTTACAGAATGCCAATCGCGTTAATCAAACAACCGACATCATCCGGCAACGGACAGAAAATGACAGTAAGCTGGCCGTGGTAGTTTCCGCCTTTGCGGGCGTTACTGATTTACTAATTTCCGCCGCCCAAAATGCGGCCGCCGGAGATGAATCGTACAAAACGATTGTACAAACACTCGAAGACATTCATCTGAATATTGCGCAAAAATCACTTTCAGTACAAAACCAGAGTCGCGCACTGGCTAAAATTGTCAGCAGTCTTAACGATTTACATGATGTTTTGCACGGTGTGTTTTTAGTACGTGAACTTTCGGCACGCGTGCTGGATTTTGTGATGAGTTTTGGTGAGCGTTTGTCCGCCTTTATCGTAACCGAAGTCCTTAAGGAAAAAGGCGTTAATGCAGAATACCTTGACGCGCGACAGGTCATCAAAACCAATGACCATTTTGGACAGGCTGCGGTTTTGTGGGATGAAACAAATGAAAAAATTCAGCGGTTGTTCAAAAACAAGCAAAAATTACTGGTAATAACAGGCTTCATCGCTTCCACAAAACAAAATGAAACCACCACGTTAGGGCGTAGCGGCTCGGACTTTACTGCTTCCATTTTTGGCGCCGCCCTCGATGTGGAAGAAATTCAAATCTGGACCGATGTGGATGGCGTAATGACCGCCGATCCCAGAAAGGTGCCATCGGCTTTTTCCATTCCACAAATCACCTATGAAGAGGCCATGGAGCTTTCACATTTTGGCGCACAGGTGATTCACCCCAGAACCATGCAGCCGGCATTGGAAAAGAAAATTCCAATTCGCATTAAAAACACCCTAAATCCGCAGCACCCTGGCACGGTGATCAGTGATCAATCTAATAACTGGCCCTGGTCTATTCGGGGGTTAACTTCCCTTGATTCGGTTGCACTGGTTAGCGTCATCGGCAGCGGCATGATTGGTGTGACCGGTATTGCCGGGCGAGTCTTTTCTGCTCTAGCCAGAGAAAAAATCAATATTATTTTGATTTCGCAGGCTTCTTCCGAACACTCCATTTGTTTTGCCGTTTTGCCTGAATATTCTTTACAGGCAAAGAACGCATTGGAAAAGGAATTAAAATTGGAGTTAATAGAACGTACGGTTAACAAGGTCATCGTCGAAGACAATTTGTCCATTATTGCCGTGGTGGGAGAAAAAATGCGTCGCACGCGTGGTATTGCGGGCAAAGTGTTCAGTTCTCTCGGGCAACATGGCATCAACATTGTGGCCATTGCCCAGGGCTCTTCTGAACGAAACATTTCATTTGTAATTGATCGGAAAGACCTGACCAACGCTTTGAATGCCATACATTCGGAATTTTTTAAACATCAAGCGGAGAACAATCGTGAGGTTAAAAAATAATGTTCATTCGGTGACTGTTTTTGCGCCGGCGACTGTAACCAATGTCAGTTGTGGTTTTGACATTATGGGCTTTGCCTTGTTCCAGCCGGGCGATGAGGTGCGATTAACCATCACCGACCGGCAGGGCGTCACCATTACCAGCATTGAAGGGGGGAATGGCAAAATCCCGCTTGTAGCGGAGCAGAACACGGCTGGCAAAGCGTTACTTTCCATGCTGCAGGCGCTTGATTTGCCCTTTGGCGTTGAAGTAGAAATCTTTAAAAAAATGGCTATCGGTACCGGCCTGGGTTCCAGCGCGGCCAGCGCGGTAGCGGCGGTCTGGGCTTTGAATCAGTTTTTAGAAGAACCTTTAAATAAAGAAGAGTTACTTCCCTTTGCCATGGAAGGCGAAAAACTGACCAGCGGGCAACAGGCGCACGCCGACAATGTGGCCGCCTGTTTGTTCGGCGGCTTTGTGGTCATCCGCAGCCTGCAACCTCTGGAGGTCATTGCGCTGGATTACCCTTCTGAGTTGCACTGCGCTATTGTGCATCCGCAACTGGAATTAAAAACCTCGGACATGCGACGCATTCTGCGCCAGCAAATTCAACTGAAAGACGCCATTGAACAATGGGGCAACATTGCCGGGCTGGTCATTGGACTGCAAAAGGGAGATTTTGAGCTGATAAGCCGCAGCCTTAAGGATGTGATTGTGGAGCCCGTACGCGGCAAGGTTATCCCCGGTTACCAACAGGCTCGTCAGGCGGCGCTTGAAGCCGGCGCCCTGGGCAGCGGCATTTCCGGTTCCGGGCCTTCTCTGTTCGCTCTGACCACCTCGGCTGAGGCCGCACAACAGTGTGCGCAGGCCATGGCGCAGTTTTACCTCCAACTAAATCTGCAATGCGACACTTACCTGTCGCCCATTAATCCACATGGTCCACAAATTGTACAAATTGAGGATTGATCATGCGTTTCTACTCCACAAAAAATAAATCATTACAGGCAAATCTTAAAGAAGCCGTGTTACGCGGCCTGGCACCAGACGGCGGTTTGTTCATGCCGCTTGAAATTCCGCTTTTACCGCAAAACTTTCTTAAAAACTTAAAAGGGCTGTCTTTTAAGGAAGCGGCTCTGGAGATGGCCAAACCGTTTTTACGGGATGATTTCAGCCTATTTGAAATCGAGCAACTGATTGAAAGAGCTTTTCCCTTTAGCGCACCGCTGCAATCTTTGACCGATAATTTGCACGTGCTGGAACTATTCCACGGCCCGACGCTGGCCTTTAAGGATTTTGGCGCTCAATTCATGGCCGCTTTGACCGAACGTTTTACGCAAAAACAGGACCAGGAGCTAACCGTGCTGGTGGCCACTTCCGGCGACACCGGCAGCGCCGTAGCCCATGGATTTTATCGGAAACAGGGCGTGCGCGTTGTGTTGCTCTATCCCTCCGGCATGGTTAGCGAAATCCAGGAAAAACAACTCACTACCCTGGGCGCAAACGTTACAGCGCTGGAAATTGAAGGCACATTTGACGATTGCCAGTGGCTGGTTAAACAGGCCTTTAACGATGCCGATTTGCGCCAAAAACTACTCCTGACATCGGCTAATTCCATTAACATAGCCCGATTGTTGCCCCAATCGTTTTATTATGGCTACGCAGTGGCCCAACTTCCAGATAGGCGACAGCCCATTGTAATCTCCGTGCCCAGCGGTAATTTGGGTAATTTGACCGGTGGTCTGTTGGCTCAGAGAATGGGCATTCCGGTTAGCCGCTTTGTGTCGGCCATGAATACTAACGACGTCTTTATGGAATATTTGCAAACCGGGCGTTTGAGGCCGCGAATCGTACGTCCCACTCTTTCTAATGCCATGGATGTGGGCAATCCCAGTAATTTTTACCGCATTCTCGATTTATTTAACCACGATCATCGCGACATACAAAAGGCGATTTACGGCGCCAGCTTTGATGACGAGCAGACGCGCCTGGCTATTAAACAAGTTTTTGAACATTATGGCTACATCTTAGATCCCCATGGCGCCGTGGGCTTTTTGGCCATGGAAAAATTCAGAACAGAAATGCCAGCAAACAAATGGCAAGGCATTGTTTTAGAAACCGCGCATCCGGCAAAATTCAAACCTATTGTGGAACAGAGCGGCGTTCCAGAAGTACCGGTTCCCTATCGCCTGGCAGCTACTTTGAACAAAGAAAAAAAAGCGATAAAATTCTCTAAATCTTTTGATGATTTTAAAGAATGGTTACTAAATTTTTGATTTAGATATTGTGCTAATTTATGGTTTTATGGCCTAAACCGATGACTAAAGGTGGATCTGGTTGTTATGGTGATTAATTTTTTGAAAACTTTGAAAAAATCATAAAAAATGAATAATCTTTAATAATTTTTGCACTTTGGTTTATTTTTTAACTCACCCCCTTACCAAGCCTATCTTACGTATTTTCAACTTATTAACCCATCTTGAACAGGAAAGTGCGTTAAGTCCTTAAAAAACATCATGTCAAAAAATTTTATTACCACTACAATATTG